>JASLLL010000005.1 GCA_030747075.1 Gemmatimonadota bacterium | reverse complement strand
GTCGGCCTGATGGTGACCGCCGCCACCTCCGAGTAAGTGCGCGGGTACGTGGCCTCCCTCGTGGGCGGCCGGGACCCGGGCATTGCGGAAATCATCCGCGACGGGATGGCCGCGCGGGAGGTCGTCTGCTCCACGACCATCGGCGGGGGCGTGGCGTTTCCTCACGCTCGCGTGGAGGGAGTGACGGCGGTTCGGGCCGCATTCGTGCGGACTGCTGAGCCGGTGCCCTTTGGCGCGGCGGATGGGCTGCCGGTGGATCTCTTCGTAGGCGTCGTGGGCCGGTTCCCGCCCAGAGCTCAACTGATCAGTACGCTGTCACGCCTCCTGTGGATATTCCGGACGGAGGCTTCGCGTGAGTGGTTCCGCCAGGAGACGGATCCGGCGCGAATCGTTCAGGGCTTCTCTCGCGTGACCGCGACGGAGTAGCCCATCCCGCCGCTCACGCAAAGGGTGGCGATCCCCCGCGCGGCCCCGCGCCGACGCATTTCGTGCAGGAGCGTCGCCAGGATGCGGGCGCCGGTGGCACCGATGGGATGCCCGAGCGCGATGGCACCCCCGTTCACATTCATGCGTTCCGGATCGATCTGCAGTTCCCGGACGACGGCCAGTACCTGGGCGGCGAAGGCCTCGTTGAGTTCGATCAGATCCACATCCGCGAGCTTCCAGCCCGTTCGATCCAAGAGACGGCGGATGGAGGGGATCGGGCCGAGGCCCATCACTTCCGCGCCGACTCCCGCCGAAGCCCAGCCGACGATCCATCCGAGAGGCGGTGTGCCGGCCCGCTGTGCGTCACGGGCGTCGGCCAGCACGAGCGCGGCGGCTCCGTCAGTAATGCCGGAGGAGTTCCCCGCATGGACCGTCCCTCCCTTGCGAAAGACGGCAGGAAGACGCGCCAGTTTCTCCAGCGTGGTGTCCGGGCGGAGATGTTCGTCTTGAGTGAACTCGTGCGTCTCACCGCGTCGCCCGGGGATGGTCACCGGAACCCGTTCGTCGTCGAAGCGACCGGCGTCCCGGGCAGCGGCCGCGCGCGTCTGGCTTTGGAGGGCGTATTCGTCCTGCTCTGTCCGGGTGAGGCCCAGTTGTTCGGCGATCGTCTCTGCGGTGGCACCCATGAGTTGATCGGCGATCGGGCAATGGAATCCATCGAGGTACATCCCGTCGACGATCTCCGCATGCCCCAGGCGGTACCCGTTGCGTGCCTGCGTCAGGTAGTGCGGGACGCGGGTCATGCTCTCCGCGCCTCCCGCGAGTACAAAGCGGGCTTCGCCCTCCAGAATGGCAGAGGCCGCCAGCGTCACCGACTTGAGCCCGCTGGCGCAGGCCTTGTTGACCGTGAATGCGCACGCCGTCTCCGGCACTCCGGCGCCCATCGAAATCTGGCGGGCGGGGTTGGGACCGCTCCCTGCCTGACGAGCCATGCCGAAGATGGTCTCCCCAATGTCCGCTTGCGAAACCCCGGCCCGGCGGATTGCCTCACGCGATGCAGTGATTCCTAGGTCGCAGGCCGACACCTCCGCGAGGGATCCCAGAAAGCGGCCAATGGGCGTGCGGACCGCGGAGAGAATGGCGACAGGTCTCACAGGAACTCCGGCAGGGGGACACAGGAGGCTTTCAGAATCCAATCCATGCCTGCTATAAAAGGGGTGGCGCCGCTTTCCGTCCAGCCTGTTCTCCCTGACTTGCGGAGTACTCATGCCGATCGTCACGCTGCTGACGGACTACGGCCTTCGAGATCCATACATCGGAGAGGTCAAGGGCGCCCTTCTCGCCCGGGCACCGCAGGCCGCGCTCGTGGACCTGACGCACGCGGTCATGCCGGGAGATCTGCGCGCGGCATCCTGGCTGGTGGGGCGGGCGTGGGACCGGTTCCCGGAGGGCACGGTCCATCTGGTGGTGGTAGACCCGGGGGTCGGGACGGACCGCAGGGCGCTGATCGCCGCCGGTGCGGGTCGGTTCTTCGTGGGGCCGGACAACGGACTCCTCTCCCATGCATCGGAGAGATTCCCCGACGGCTGGGAGTATCGCGAGATCTCCCGCCCGCCGGAAGTGTCTCCCGGGCGCGGAACGACATTCGACGGACGGGATGTCTTCGCCGTGGCGGCCGGTCGACTGGCTGCCGGAGAGGCATTCGATGCGCTGGGAGAAGCCGCATCGGATCCGGTTCGCCTGCGCTCGTTCACTCCGATTGGAACGGGCAGGGTCTGGGATACGGAGATCCACTGGGTGGACGGTTACGGAAACCTGGTCACCGGCGCGGAGGAGGGTTTCCTGCGGTCCGCATTCGGGGACGCGTGGCGTGACATTGTCGTTCGCGTGGGGAACCGGGAGATCCGGGGAATCCGCAACGCCTACGCCGAGGTGGGGCGGGGAGAACCCGTCCTTACCATTGGCGGGGGCGGGACTCTGGAGATTGCGGTGAATGGCGGGCGGGCCGTCCGGGTGCTCGGGCCACCATCGAATCGACGCGTGAGGATTGTCGCGGGGGGAGACGGATGACCGGTCGGCTTGGCAGAACACGGGCGGTCGTTTTGCTGGCGGCCTTCGCGCTCTATGTCCTTGTGAGGCTCGTCGGGCCGTGCGGGGAATCGTCCGGCGGCGTGGATTCGATCACCGCGGTGATCGAAGCGCCCGAGGCACAGCCCGCCGGGGAGGACCTGCGCCGCCTCTCGCGAAAGGTGGGGCAGGGGGAACCGCTGGATCTCGTGCTTCGCCGGCTGGATGTGCCGGGGGCTTGGCGCATGGAGGCGGAACGCCTTCTGGGCGAGGAGATTGACCTCCGCCGGATTCTCCCCGGAGAGACGGTCGGAGTGGCATGGGATACGGGGGGAGCGCTTCGGGAAGTCTCGCTCGTCCGGGATGCGCTGACCTCGGTGGTGGTGACATTCCCGGACTCCGGTTCGGCTTCCGTCGCCATGCGGGTTCGTGAGCCGGAGATTCGACTTCGCGCGGTGACCGGACGGGTCAACGGGAGCCTCTACGAGTCGGTGATCGCCGCGGGCGGCGAGGCGGATCTGGTCATGCGTTTCGCGGACCTCCTCGGGTGGGAGGTGGATTTTCTGACGGAACCGCGTTCGGAGGATTCCTTTCGCATGCTTGTGGAGGAGCGTCGTCTGGATGGCGAGTTCCTGGGCTTCGGGAAGATCTACGCGCTCGAATATGACGGTGCCCGCGCTTCGGGACGCGCCGTCCGCTACGAGGACGACGAAGGCAAGGTGGACTGGTACGATGACGAAGGGAGCACGGTTCGCCGAGCGTTTCTGAAGTCGCCGCTCCAGTACCGGAGGATCAGTTCGCGTTTCTCCGCGCGGCGTCGTCATCCCATCTTGAAGACCGTCCGCCCACACTGGGGCGTGGACTACGCGGCCCCGCGCGGGACTCCGGTGAGCGCCCTGGGAGAAGGTGTGGTCACCTTTGCCGGGCGAAAGGGTGGTTACGGGAACTATGTGGAGATTCGTCACAGTTCTTCCTACACCACCTGCTACGCGCACCTCTGGAAGTTCGGCAAGGGGATTCGTCGGGGAGTTCGTGTGGCCCAGGGGCAGGTCATCGGCCTCGTCGGTTCGACGGGGCTTTCCACGGGGCCGCATCTGGACTTTCGCGTAAAGCGAAATGGCGACTTCGTGGATCCGCTTCGCCTGAAGTCCCCTCCCGGTAGATCCGTGCCGGGTGAAGAGCGGGAGAGCTTCGATCGGAGCCGCGAGATCGCGTGGCACCTTGCGGACTCCCTCGCGGTCACCGGAGAGTCGATGGCGCTGCTCCCGGGGTGGAGCGAGGACTCAGGTTCCGGGGAGAAATCCCGGCGGCCCACCCTTCCGGGCGATGATGCCACTCGTTGACATGGATCGCGGAGCTTCCTACCATGCCGCAGTCTGAGCGGAGGGAGTGAGAAGCCCATGAGTGATCGTACAGACCGATTCTGGCTGCGTCTCATCGGGGACTGGGTGGCGATCCTCGTGGGGGCCTTCCTGATTCAGGGAGTATGGCTGGGACTCCGGGCCGCGCTGGTCCGTCCTTTTCCGTCACTGGCTGAGCCCTTGAACGAAATGACGGCTTTCTTCGGGCTGTGGTGGATGGGTCTGGCGTGCTTCGGAGGGCTTCTTTTTGGGCTCTGGCGAGGCCGGGCCGCTCTTTCGGCACCTTCGCGGCAGCGTCGGTGACCCTCCCGATTTGACGATTCGCCCCTTCCTTCCTAGAGTGTTGGAACCTCGGGTGTGAAGCCCCTTCGCAGCGGGCTCCCCGGGGATCCGCCGAACGCCCGGCGGGAATCGCAGGAGGCGTGATCATGCGCAGACGGTATCGAAGTGTATGGTGGTTCCTGACGCTCGCGATGTTCGTTACCGGGGCGGCCATGGCCAACCCCGGCGGCGACCTCACGGAAGGGGACCCGGACATTCCGATGAAGGTGGAACCAGGGAATCCGGCAGGAGACGAGGTCCTGGTGGCGGAGGAGTCCGGCCGCCTGCCTCACTCAGCGCGCGGAGACTGGAACCTGTGGACTTCGAGGCTTCTCGCCGAGTTCGTGCGAGTTGTGCAGACGCTGTAGGGAACCGTCGCGGTTTCGTCATTCCCCCCCCGCCGCGACCCGTTCGTTCCCGAAAGGCGGAGTTGGGTCATCGGGAGTGAACCCTCTTCACACCCGGGGAAGGACGGCGGGCAATGCGAAGGCCTTTCGAAAGCGGCAGGGGTGATCGACCCGGTTCGGGCGACTCGTCTTCGCCCCCTTCGCCTCGCGCCGGGGAAGAGGCCGCACACCTGGAACAGATGGCGGAGTTCAGCCGGAGCGCCGGGGACCTTGCCGGGGCACTGGGCTACTTCGACCGGATTCTATCCGGAATGAGAGAGGCGGGCGCACCGCCCGGGGAGGTCGCGAGGATTCTGGTGGAGGCCGCGCGGTGTCGCAGCCAAAGCGGCGACTGCACGGGTGCACTGGAACTTCTGGATCGAGCGAAGGCATCCATGGACCCAACGGAGGGGGGTCCGGAACGCCTTCGCATCCTCAATGAGAGAGCCTACGCGCTGACAAGGCTCGGAGACTACGACGCGGCGGAAGAGTGTCTCGACGAGGCGGCGTCCGCATTCCTCGACACAAAGACCATGACGCAGATGGCCCACGGACAAAAGTGCCGCGGGATCATTGCCCTGCGCCGGGGAGACTGGGATGCGGCCGCGTTCTCGTTTGAGTCTGCGCTGACGCTCTTCCGCGAGGCCGGAGACCGGCCCGGCATGGCGGACAGCCTGAACAACCTGGGCCTCATGGAGAAGAACCGGGGTCGCTGGACCCATGCACGAGGCCACTTGCTGAAGAGCCTCGCCGTCTTTGAGGAAGTGGGCGACACCCTGCGCGTGGGGTGGTCACTCAACAACATCGGGCTGGTCGAGTTTCATCTGGGGAACTGGGAGACGGCCCGCGCCCAGTGGGAGAGGGCGCTTCGCACGCTGGAGGGGATCGGCAATCGCCTGGAGATCGGTACAGCCTGCCTGAATCTTGGAAACTACCACCGGCACCGAAGGAACTGGGAGGTGGCGGAGCAGTTCTATTCGCGCGCGGAGAAGATCGCGGGTCAGCTGGGGGATGCACGCTCCGTCATTCTGGCGCGGGAGTTTCGCGGAGATCTGGCTGTCGCACTCGAAGAACACGAGAGGGCTCGGGGGATCTATCAGGGTGCACTGGCATCCGCGCGAAGGCTCGCGCCCCTGGGCGACCTGGTCCTGGAGGTGCTTCGCAGGCAGGCGGATCTGGAGTCGCACTGTGGAAACGGTGCGGCGGCGCAAGCTCTTCTCACGGAGGCCGAGGCCGTCTCAGCGGGCCTCGGGGAGAACTCGGAGGCGGGAGCGCTTCGTCGCCTTGCCGCGCGTCTTGCGGCGATGGATGGAGACATCCCCGCCGCCGCCGGGTCTTACCGTGAGTCTCTGGAGATTCAGCGACGGTTTGGCAGCCCATACGAACTGGCCGTGACGCGTCTGGAGTTCGCGGCATTCCGTGTGGAGAACATTCTGGATCTGGATCAGGCGGGCGCTGATCTGCGGGAAGCCGTGGCGTTGTTCGACCACATGGGAGCCAGCTACGAGGCCGGTTGTGCCTACCTGACTCTGGCAAGACTGGAGACCGTGCTCACCGAACCCACCGGAGATGCGCGCGGGCACCTGCGGCAGGCCATGGCGCTCTTGGATCGCGTGGGGGATGAAGAGGATCGGATGGCCGTGCGGCGCCTTCACCGCGACATCGATCGCCGACTGGAGGATGAGTCCCTCACGGAGCGAAACGACCTGGCCGTACTGAATGATGCGGTCGGTCGGGTATGCGCTGCGGAGGATTCCTCCGCGCGCGTTAGCGTCATGGAGACGACGCTGAAGGAGAGACTCGTCGCGTCGAGTGCGGTGCTGCTCTTGCGCGGGCAGGACACCACGGAGTGGTCGCCCGCCGCGGGAAGTTCGAAGAGTGAGAAAGAGTGCGCGCGCATCGTGCGGCAGGTGGTCGCGCTGGAAGGCAATGGTAGTTTCGGGCCACGGCCGCTGGTCTCCACGAACCCGTCCGTGGATTCCCGGTTCGAGAAACTGCCGCCCGAAGAACTGGAGGATACCGGCTCCATTCTGTTCATGCCCCTCTTCTCGGAAGAGGAGTTCCTGGGCGGAGTCCATGTGGCTCGAAGCCGGGAGGCCGGTGACTTCCGGCAGTCGGAGATTGATTTTGTGGTGGGCTTTGCCGCGACGGCTGCGATGGCGGTGCAGGAAATGCGTCTGGAAGCGGTGCGTCGGGAGAACCTCATGCTGCGCCGGCGTCTTACGGGGCGGGATGGCTTCCACGGGATCCTCACGCAGAGCCGAAGAATGCTGGAGATCATCGAACTGATCGAGAAGATCCGCTCGAACGAGTCCACCGTCCTCCTCCAGGGAGAGACGGGGACGGGCAAGGAACTCCTTGCGCGAGCCATCCATGCTTCCTCGGCCAGGCGGGACGCGCCCTTTGTGACCATCAACTGTGCCGCCATATCCCGGTCCGTGCTCGAGAGCGAACTCTTCGGCCATGTGAAGGGTGCGTTCACGGACGCCGGGCGGGACAAGACCGGGCTCTTTGAGCAGGCGTCGGGAGGGACCGTATTCCTCGACGAAATCGACAAGACGGGCCGTGGCTTTCAGCAGCGACTACTGCGGGTGGTCGATCGCGGTGAGATTCGTCCGGTCGGGTCCAGCGAAGTGATCGCGATCGACGCACGGATTCTGTGCGCCTCGAATCGAGATCTGCGGACCCGCGTGGAGAAGAGCCGGTTCCTCGAAGACCTGTACTATCGGCTTCGAGTGATCTCCATCGACATCCCGCCGCTTCGTGAGCGAAGAGAAGATGTGCCGCTTCTGGTGGATCACTTCCTCAAGCGGTATGCCACGAGGCAGGGCGATCCCCCGCCGCGCATCTCTTCAGACGCCATGAGTCTTCTGGTCGCGCACGACTGGCCGGGGAATGTGAGGGATCTCCAGCACGAGGTGGAACGCATCGTGGCCACGGGGGAGCCGGGTTCCGTGGTGGAGGCGGGTGAGCTCTCGCGGGAACTTCGCCCTCCGGATTTGCCGGGGCGGGTGTTGTCTCCGGACGGGAAGCGCACGCTGCCGAGTGTGGTGGAAGCACTGGAGCGGGACATGGTGTCGAAGGCGCTTCAGAAGACGGGGGGGAACCGCTCCCAGGCCGCGCGCCTCCTTGGGATCAGCCGGCGGGGACTCCTGAACAAGATCGGCCGCTACCACATCCCGCTCTGATCGCGGAGATCACTCCCAGGTGGCCACTTCCTTCACATCCAGACGCGATCCGGCGTGAACTTCCTTCCCGCCCGGAGACGGTCGCGTGGCATGCCGTGGGCGCGCTCCGGGCTGAAGTGTGAACCTCGTGCGCAATCTGCGCGGGTCGTCCCGTGGACATGAGCATTCGCTTCGGTGGCGTGAACCCCGGCGTGGCCGCCTGAATCGGTCGCCTGCGCGGTGAGACGCGAGCGGGACGGGTACTGGCACGCTCCATGCGAAGAGTTCCGCAAAGGGAGGGTGCGACATGGAAACAGGTCAAAGCGAGCGCGCTGGGAATGGAAGAGCCACGCGGCGGGCTGCGCCGAGTCCGACGGCGGCTTCATCCCGGGACACGATGGGTGCGTACCTGGAGGCCATCAGTCGGGCGCGCCTCCTGACGCGGGAGGAGGAGTGTCGGCTGGCTCGGGCCGCCTCAAAGGGGTGTGCGCGTTCCAAGGAGAAGTTCATCGCGTCCAACCTCCGCCTGGTGGTGTCGATCGCGCGCCGCTACCAGGGCATGGGAATCGCGCTTCCGGATCTGATCGGTGAAGGGAATCTGGGGCTGATCAAGGCGACGGAGTACTTCGACCCCGAGCTCGGCTTTCGGTTCTCGACCTACGCTTCCAAGTGGATTCGGCAAGCCATCACACGGTCGCTGGCAAACCACAGTCGCACGGTTCGCATCCCGGCGAATGTCGTGCAGGATCTCCGGCGCTATCTTCGGGTGGAGCGGGACCTGGCACAAGAGGGGGAGGGCCGGCACACGCGGGAGGATGTGGCCCACGCGCTGGGGCTGCCATTGCCGAAGGTGGACCGACTTGCGCGCCTCTCGCGAAGCACTCTCTCCATGGACGGACCGCTGGGCGCGGACGGGGAGCTCTGCCTGCACGACCTCGTCCCCGACGGGAGTCTGCAGTCGCCCGAGGACTCCGCGGGATCGGAACTTGCCCGGCGGCGTCTGGACATTCTTCTCTCCTCGCTGGACGAACGGGAGCGCAGGATCCTCAACTTCCGGTTCGGTCTGGACGGGCAGGAACCGCTGTCGCTCGAGAAGACCGGAATGCACATCGGCGTGACCCGGGAGCGTGTGCGCCAGATCCAGAATCGGTGTCTCGTGAAGCTCCGGGAGATCGCCCGCCGGTACGAGGATGGCGCGTCTGTGCCCCCGCTCGCCTGATCTTGCGGGGGTTTTCCCACGGAACCACCAGCATGCCCGTTGCCCCCGAGGCGCGTGCGTGGTACCCACGGGGGGCCAGAATGCTCTCCGGGGAGGACTCGCGCATGCCCAGGAACAAACCCGAGGCGGATCTCTTCGCCTCGCGAAGGCAGGGTGCCGTGGAAGTGGAAGGAACGGTGGCCCGGATCACCTATCGCAGCGAGGAGACCGGCTACACGGTCGCTCGCATCGCCCCGGAAGATGATGAACGAACCGTCGCGGTGGTCGGGAAGATGCCTCCCTTGACAGTGGGGGAGCGCGTGCGCATGGGCGGCCAGTGGACGGAACACGCGAAGTTCGGTGCGCAGATTCAGGTGGAGCGCGTGGAGTTCAGAAGGCCGGAGGATTGTGCGGCCATTGCCCGGTACCTCGGGGCGGGTCTGGCGGAAGGAATCGGCCCGCGACTGGCGGAGCGGATCGTGGAGCGTTTCGGCACGGACACGCTGGATGTCATCGACCACCATCCGGGCAAGCTCACGGAAGTTTCCGGGATCTCGGTGGCGAAGGCTCGCGCGCTGGCCGACGGAGTGCGTAGGCATGCACGCCTTCGAAACCTCACCATGCTTCTGGAGAGAAACGGACTGGGCGCGCGGTATGCGGCGCGCATACACGACCGGTACGGGGACTCGGCGCTGACCGTGGTTCGCGAGGAGCCCTATCGGCTGGCCCGTGACATCTGGGGCATCGGCTTCGTGCGTGCGGATGCGCTTGCCCGGAGCCTCGGAGTGAAGCCGGAATCTCCGGCGAGAGTGGCGGCGGGCATTGAGCATGTCCTGGGGCGATCGGCGGAAGTGGGAGAAGTCTACCTGCCGGCGGATGAACTGGTTCGAAAGACGGCCGGTCTTCTGGAGGTGGACATCGTACCGGTGGAGGAGGGAGTGGAGACGGCGGTGAAGTCGGGTCGAGTCGTTCGCGAGGAGGATCGCCTTTACACGGTCGGTCTGCATCTCGCGGAGACTCGTGCCGCCCGGATTCTGACTGCGCTGCAGGAGAGCGCGCTGGAGGAAGATTGCCTCACGCTCGATGAGGCCGCTCTCCGCAGCCTCCAGAGTATTCACGCGCTGGAACTCTCCGCCGACCAGATCGAAGCGCTTCGCCTGGCGCATGAGCGCAATGTGCTGGTGATCACGGGCGGCCCCGGCACGGGAAAGACCACGCTGACCCGGTTCCTCCTGGACCTGTTCGAAGGGCATGGGCTGCGCCTGCTTCTTGCCGCGCCCACGGGGCGGGCCGCGCGCCGTCTGAGCGAGACCACGGGGCGCGAGGCTTCCACCATCCATCGCCTGCTGGGCTTCGACCCGTCCATGGGGATCTTCGGCCGGGACGAGTCCAATCCGCTTGAAGCCGATGTTCTACTGGTGGACGAAACCTCTATGGTGGACCTGCACCTCTTCGACAGTCTTCTTCGAGCGTTGCCGGAGTCTTCGCGACTGGTGCTCGTCGGGGACGCGGACCAGTTGCCGTCGGTCGGTCCCGGCGAGGTGCTGCGTGATTTGCTGAGGAGCGGTTGCGTTCCGGCTGCGCGGCTCACGCGCATCTTTCGTCAGGGGGAGCGGAGCGGGATCGTGGAGAACGCGCACCGGATTCTCCGGGGAGAGAAGTTGGAGTTTGCCGCGCCGGGCGAGGGAGACTTCGTCTGGGTGGAACGACAGGACCCGGCTTCCACGGCTGCCGAGGTGCGCCGGATTGTGTCGGAGTTCCTGCCGAAGGAAGAAGGCGTGGACCCCATCCGGGATGTGCAGGTTCTCGTGCCGATGTACAAGGGAGAGGCTGGCGCGAACGAGCTGAACCGTGCCCTTCAACAGGACCTGAATCCGGGGGGGCGCCCCTCGAAGGCCATCGGAAGAGAGTTCCGCGTCGGGGATCGGGTGATCCAGCTGAAGAACGACTACCAGCGCAATGTCTTCAACGGCGAGATCGGGCGTGTGGAAGCCGTCGCGGAGGAAGGCGGGGGCATGCGCGTCCTCTTTGATGAATCGGTGGAGATCCCTCCGGCGGACTGGGATCAGGTGGCGCTCGCGTACTCCATCACGATCCACAAGTCGCAGGGCAGCGAGTACCAATGGGTCGTGATCCCGCTCGCCACGCAGCATGCCATCCTTCTGGAGCGGAGGCTGTTCTACACCGCGATCACGCGTGCGCGCCAGGGAGTGATCCTGGTGGGCAGTCGGCGTGCGCTGGAACTGGCGAACCGCCCGGGGCGCGCGGCGGGTCGCCGTACGACGCTGGCAAAGCGCATTCGCGGGGACCTCCCCGCATAGAACGGCTTTTCCTCAGTTCCGGACGCTCTTGTGCCGATCCCCCTTGTGAGAAGTCGCACTTTCACGGGGGGTGGGCATTGTTCGTCTGGATTCTTGCAGGAGTCACCGCATATCTGGCGCTTGGGATCGTGGTCGGCCGTTTCTGCGCCGTAAACCGGATCGCGGAAGTGCGCGACGGCCTCTTTGAAGAGGGGCTGCCGGGCGCCGTGACCGGGAGGGGCCGCCAGAGCACGGTTCCCACCGGCGGCCTGACATGGACGGAGGCGCACAACCTCACGGTGGCGGATGCATCGCGCCGGCCCGGGCAGGCGACGAAGCCGACACAGCGGGAAACGGCGCGTGAGGAACACTCCGGACGCGTCTGATTCCGGCTAGCCCTTCATCTGCGAGAAGCCGCGCTCAAGGTCCTCCCAGAGATCTTCCAGATCCTCGATCCCGACCGAGAGCCGAACGAATCCCGGCGTGATTCCCATGGCGAGACGCGCCTCCTCCGGAACCGAGGCGTGCGTCATTTCGCCCGGCGCCGAGACGAGGCTCTCCACTCCGCCAAGGCTCTCCGCCAGCGCGAAGATCGAGAGCGATTCCAGGAGCGTGCGCGCGCATTCCCGGGAACCCACATCGAAGGAGATCATGGCGCCGTACCCGGACATCTGCCGAGTGGCCAGGTCGTGCCCGGGGTGGTTCGGGAGTCCGGGATAGAGCGTGCGGGACACGGCATCGTGCGAGTCCAGCCGCGAAGCGATCTCCCGTGCATTGGATTCGTGGCGTTCCATGCGCACGGCGAGCGTCTTCGTCCCGCGCAGGATCAGCCAGCAGTCCAGCGGACCCGGCACCGCACCCACCGACTTCTGGAGGAAGCGGATGCGTTCCTCCAGCGCATCGTCCTGAGCGAGAACGATCCCGCCGATCGTGTCGCTGTGTCCGCCGAGGTACTTGGTTGCGGAATGGACCACGAGATCCGCGCCGAGCTCGAACGGTCTCTGGAAAAAGGGAGTCATGAAGGTGTTGTCCACGGCCAGCAGCATGTTCTTCTCGTGACAGAGATCCGCAAGAGCTCTCAGGTCGGAGATGCGCAGCGTGGGATTCGTCGGGGACTCGGCAAAGAGCATACGGGTCTCCGGACGGATGGCGTCGCGGACGGCCGCAAGGTCGGTCGTGTCCACGCGGTCGAAGGAGAGTCCGAAGCGTCGGCGGACCTTGTCGAAGAGGCGGAATGTGCCGCCGTAGACATCGTCGGTGAGAAGAAGGTGGTCGCCCGCATCCAGCAACGATCCGATGGCGTCAATAGCCGCCATTCCCGATCCGAACGCGATCCCGTGCCGCGCGCCTTCCAGCGTGGCGACATTGGCCTCGTAGGCTTCGCGCGTGGGGTTCTCCGTGCGGGAGTACTCATAGCCTTTGTGACACGCAATGCTGTCCTGAACATATGTGGAGGTCTGATAGATGGGAGTGATGATGGCGCCGGTTGTCGGGTCGGGTCGTTGCCCGGCGTGGATTGCGTCGGTGGAGAATCCCATGGCGGTATCCTGTGTCAGGCGTGAATGAACTTGAGGAAGTCGAAACGGGTGAGAATGCCGGAGAACTCGTTACCGCTCGCCTTCACCAGGACCGCGGCGCGTCGCTCCGAGAGATGGTGAAGTACGGATTCGGCGGGTTCGGTGGACGCGACCTCCGGGAAGGCGTCGCCCATGACTGTGGAGACGCGTTCCTCCAGGATCGACGCGTTGTCCAGTACGCATCCCATGACCAGGGCTTCTTCGAGAGACCCCACGGCGCGGCCTTTGTCGATCACCGGGACCTGAGAAACGCCCGTCCCGCGCATTCGCTCCAGCGCTTCCCGCACGGTCTCGTCGGGCGTCGCCTGCACGAGTCCGGTGGGAGCGTTCGGCTTGGCCGCGAGAACCTCTGCGGTGGTGAGTGAATCGGGGTCCATGAAGCCCATCTCGATCATCCACTCGTCGCCGTGGAATGTGGAGAGGTAGCGGTCTCCGTGGTCGGGGATCAGCACGACGATTCGCTTGTCCGCGCCGATCCGGGAAGCCAGCTGCGCGGCCACCGCGACAGCCGTCCCGGATGACCCGCCCACGAAGAGTCCCTCCTCGCGCATGAGTCGCCGGGCCATGATGAAGGAGTCCCGGTCCGACACCGTGATGATGTCGTCGATGTTGTCCATGGAGAGCGTTCCGGGGACCATGTCTTCGCCGATGCCTTCGACCAGATAAGGGTGTGAATCGCCGATCTCACCCGTTCGGAAGTACTCCTCCAGTATGGAACCCTCGATGTCCGCGCCGACAATCTGGATCCCGGGATTCATCTCCTTGAGAAAGCGCGCCGTTCCGGTGATGGTCCCGCCGGTTCCCATGCCCGTGACGAAGTAGTCGAGCTTGCCATCGGTCTGCTCCCAGATTTCCGGCCCGGTTGAACGGTAGTGGGTCTCCGGGTTCACCGGGTTGAAGTACTGGTTGGCGAGGATGGCGTTGGGCGTACTCTCCGCAATGCGGCTGGAAACGGAGTAGTAGCTTCTCGGGTCATCCGGAGGGACCGCCGTGGGTGTGATGACCACTTGAGCTCCGAGCGCTTTCAGATAGCGGATCTTCTCCTGCGACATCTTGTCCGGCATGACGAGGATGGCCCGGTATCCTCTGCGAAGGCAGACCAGCGCCAGTCCGGCGCCCGTGTTTCCGCTGGTGGCTTCCACGACCGTGCCGCCGGGCTTCAGAAGCCCCTTCTCCTCGGCGTCGTCCACGATGCGGACCGCGATGCGGTCTTTGACGCTGCCGCCCGGATTGAAGGACTCCAGCTTGACGATGATCTCGGCGTCGCCCTCACGCGGGATTGTGCCCAGGCGCAGGAGGGGAGTGTTCCCCACGAGGTCGAGTATGTCCGTGTGAATCATGAGGCCCCCTCCGTGGATGCCCGGTGTGCGTCCATTGCGGCACCGTGCGGCAGCCTAGCCGGGCGCCGTGTGCGCGTCAAGACAGCCGAACTGACGGCTTTGGCCTTTCCCGGAGAGGGGTGCGCTGGTAGCTTTTCCCGACGCTGTAGAGGGGCGGGAGATACGGATGCACAAGCGAC
Organism: Gemmatimonadota bacterium; assembly: GCA_030747075.1. Classification (NCBI taxonomy): domain Bacteria; kingdom Pseudomonadati; phylum Gemmatimonadota; species Gemmatimonadota bacterium. The sequence continues at coordinate 97,893 of JASLLL010000005.1, read as the reverse complement.
TCTTCATTCCGGGGCCGACCGAGGTTCTGCCGGACATCCGCGAAGAAATGTCCCGCCCGCCGGTGGGGCATCGGTCGGAGGAGGCTACGGAGCTCGGCGAACGGGTGATTCGCAGGATCCAGCGGTTGCTCCACACGAAAAGCCCCGTCTTCCTCTCGACCTCCTCGTCCACCGGCCTCATGGAGGCGTGTGTGCGGAACGGGTCGACGAAGCGAATTCTCGCTGTGAGCTGCGGTGCTTTCGGCGACCGTTGGGAAGCCATCGCGAAGATGAACGGTCTCCCGGTGGACCGGCTGGAGTTCTCCTGGGGCGAGGCGGTTCGGCCGGATCGGGTCGCCGATGCGCTGAGTTCGTCAGACTATGACGCGGTTCTCCTGACGCACAACGAGACTTCGACAGGCGTGATGAATCCTCTGGCGGAGATTGCGGCCGTGGTGAAGGAGTATCCGGAGGTGTTCCTGTTCGTGGACGCCGTGAGTTCTCTGGCGGCGGTGGACATCGACTTTGACGCACTCGGCCTGGACGGGCTCCTCGCGGGCGTGCAGAAGGCGGTGGCGGTTCCGCCCGGGTTCTCGGTCATGGCTGTCAGCGATCGGGCGGTGGACAGGGCTCGCGAAGTCGAAAATAGAGGCTTTTACTTCGACTTCGTCAGGCACTATGATGCGTTCCGGAAGCGTCAGGGAGTGACCACTCCCTCGATCTCTCATCTTTACGCGCTCGATCGCCAGCTCGACCGGATCCTCACCGAGACGATGCCGGTCCGGGAAGCCCGGCACCGGGCCATGGCGGGCCGGGTGCAGCAGTGGGCCCGGGAGCATTTCGAGCTCTTTCCCGAGAAAGGAACGGAGTCGATCACATTGACCGCGGTACGAAACACCCGCGGGATCGATATTGCCCGCTTGAATGAAGCTCTGGCGGAACGGGGCGTAGTCATCGGGAACGGATATGGACGGTTGAAAAACGAGACCTTCCGGATCGCTCACATGGGAGAGATCCGGATGGATGATGTCAACGAACTGCTGATGTGGATCGATGAGATCCAGGGGTTGTGCTGATGAAGCGAATTGTCGTATTGGACCGGATTACGAAGGAGACCATCCGTCGCCTGGAAGAGGAGACGGGGTGGGCTGTGGAGGAGAGACTGGGCGTTGCCCCCGAAGACCTCCCCGGCCGAGTGGAAGACGCCGATGTGCTGATCGTTCGCAGCGGGACGAAAGTGACCGCCGAGGTGATTCAGGCGGCACGCAGGCTGAAGGTCATCGGGAGAGCCGGGATCGGCGTGGACAATATCGACATGGACGCCGCTTCGGAGCGGGACATTCGTGTCGTGAACACACCGGACGCAACCACGGTCTCCGTGGCGGAACTCACGCTGGGAGCGGTTCTGGATCTCGCGCGGAATATTCACGCCGCGGACGCGCTCGTTCGCTCGGGAGAATGGGACCGGAAGAGATTCGAAGGCATGGAAGTGAAGGGGAAGCTCATCGGCGTGATCGGCTTCGGTCGGATCGGGAGAGAAGTGGCGCGGATGGCCCAGGCGTTCGGGATGCGTGCCGTCGCCTATGATCCCTATCTGGATGAGAGCCATGTCGCGGGCGTGCATCTCCATACGCTGGAAGATGTGCTGAGCCGCGCGGACTTTGTCTCTCTCCATGTGCCACTGGAGGATGAGACCGGAAGCCTCATGGGTCGTGAAGAGATGGAGGCCATGAAGAAGGGTTCGTTCCTCCTGAACTTCGGCCGGGGAGGGCTGGTGGACGAGGTCGCGCTTGCGGACCTCCTGGAGAGCGGACATCTGGCGGGTTGCGCGCTGGACACCTACGCGGTGGAGCCGCCCGGTGAGACGCTGGATCGGCTCAAAGCCCATCCGAGGACACTGCTTCTGCCGCACATCGGGTCGATGACGCGGGAAGGGCAGGCCCGCGTGGGCATGGAACTCGTGGAAGGTGTCGGGAAGGCCGTGCGGAAGATCATGTCCGCGAAGGCCACGGCACTCGCAGACCGTCGACAGGCTGCGGCCGAGGCTGCCGAACTGGCGGCAGCGGAAGAGGCGGCCGCTGCCGCGAACGGTCCGGTGCCTCCGGGGCTTCCGGGCCCGACGGACTCATAGAGAGGGAGCCACGCATGCCGGTGAAGAACGATGCCTGGATCACGCGCATGGCGCGCGAGCAGGGAATGATCGAACCCTTTGAAGAACAGCAGGTGCGGGAAGGCGTGATTTCATATGGCGTCTCATCCTACGGATACGACATTCGCGTCGCGGATGAGTTCCGCATCTTCACGAATGTGAACTCTGCCGTCGTGGATCCGAAGAGCTTCGACGCTTCTTCACTGGTGGAGGTGGAGTCGGATGTGTGCATCGTTCCGCCGAACAGTTTTGCGCTGGCCCGGACGGTGGAGTATATGCGAATCCCGCGGAACATCATCACCGTCTGCGTGGGGAAGAGCACCTATGCGCGCTGCGGCATCATCGTGAATGTGACGCCGTTCGAGCCGGAGTGGGAAGGCTTTGCAACGCTGGAGATTTCCAACACGACGCCGTTGCCGGCCAAGGTGTATGCGAATGAGGGCATCGCGCAGGTGCTCTTTCTGGAAGCGGATGAAGTCTGCAAGGTCTCCTACGCAGACAAGAAGGGGAAGTACCAGGCCCAGACCGGCGTCGTCCTCCCGCGAATCTGACGGGAGCACGGGGCGGGTTGCTCATGCAGGAGGATGCTGGAATGAAGTCTGTGGTGCTGATCAAGCAGGTCCCGGAAGCCCCCTCGATTCGCGGGGAAGCCGGGGGCGCCGGAAGTGTGGAGTCGGACTCCAAGTCGGTGACCAACCCGTATGACCACTTTGCCATCGAGGAGGGGTTGAAGACGCGCGAATCCCATGGTGGGGAAGTCACGGCCCTGACATTGGGCCCGGAGACGGCGGTGGAGAGCCTTCGCGAGGCGCTGGCCATGGGGGCGAACCATGCCGTGCATCTGAAGGACGATGCGTTCGAGGGGCTCGATGCCTCGGGTGCGGCGGCGGTACTGGCCGCCGGAGTGGAGAAGGTCGGCGAAGTGGATCTGGTCTTCGTGGGGCGGCAGACCATCGACACGAACACCGCGTTGACGGGGCCCATGGTGGCGCAGCGCTTGGGTATGACGCTGCTGACCGAGGTGTTCCGCGTGGACGAAATCGACCAGGAGGCCGGGACCATCTGCGTGGAGCGCCTGCTGGAAGGGGGGCTTCAGGTGGTGAAGGGCCGCCTGCCCGCGCTTCTCGCCATGACCAAGGACAGCAACGAACCCCGTTTCGCATCCATTCTGGGAATCCGAAAGGCCTCGCGGGCTCCGGTGACGGAATGGGGCGCGGGAGATCTGGGAGTGGAGGCCGCGTCCCGGACGCAGGTCACCGGCATGAGCATTCCTCCGGCGCGACCGGGTGGAGAACTGCTGCAGGGCGAGCCCGAGGAACTGGCGGAGACGCTGGTGGCCCGGCTGGCCGAAGCCAAGCTGATCTAGGCGGGGGAGCCAATCATGTCGAAAGATATCTGGGTGGTTGCAGAACATTGGAAAGGGGTCGTCCAGCCTGTCACGCGTGAGGTGCTGGGACTGGGAAGGACCCTTGCGGATTCGTCCGGCGGGAGCCTTACGGCGCTCGTTCTTGCCGAGGATGCTGCGGCGGTCGTGCCGGGTCTTTCGGGGCTGGGCGTGGACGGCGTGATTGCGGTGTCCGCTCCGGAACTGAAGCGGTATCGGGCCCGCGCGTATGTGGAGGCTGCGGGGACGCTGGTCGGGAAGGCGGAACCGCTGGCGGTCCTCGTGGGCGCGACGGCGAACGGCCATGAGTTCGCGGCGTCGCTCGGAGCCCGGTTGGGTGCCGGGGTCGCGGCGGACTGCGTGTCGGTCGAAGTCGGAGAGTCGGGCGTTCAGGCGGTGCGTCCCGTGTACAGCGGAAGACTCCTGGAGACCGTCGAGTGGCCGGGCGGCGGACCGGCGGTGATTTCGGTGCGCCCGAAGGCGTATGCGGATCCCGGCGCGGGCTCAGGAGATCCTCCACCCGTCGTGGAGGAGAGCATCTCCTTCCCGGAAGAGACGAACGATGTGGAAATCCTGGAGTTCCGCAAGGAAGAGGGCGAAGGGGTGAACCTCTCCGACGCGGAGGTCATCGTGGCTGGAGGGCGCGGGCTTCAGTCCGCGGAGAACTTCCAGCTTGTTCAGGAACTCGCGGACGCGCTGGACGGCGCCGTGGGGGCCACCCGGGCCGTGGTGGACGCCGGCTGGATCAGCTACCCGCACCAAGTGGGGCAGACGGGCAAGGTGGTTCGCCCGAATCTCTACATTGCCGCCGGGATTTCAGGAGCCATTCAGCATCTGGCCGGGATGAGGACCTCCGAGACCATCGTCGCCATCAACAAGGACAAGACGGCACCCATCTTTCGTGCCGCCTCCTATGGTCTGGTGGGAGATGCGTTGAAGATCCTCCCCGAACTGACACGCAGGATCCGAGAAAAGCGCGGCGTGGCTGCGGGCGTCTGACGCGCATGCCGAGAGTGACCGGGACCGTCCGGAGCGGGGTTCGTTTCCTGCTTCCGGGCGGTCTCTGTTTGTTTCTACTGAATGCCTGCGACGAAGACCGCACCCTTCCTGTGAACTCGGGAGGTGACGGCGAGGGAGTCGTGCGGATTCTCCCGGAGGATCCCGTGGTTGCGGGCTCCCGGGGATCGTGGACGGTGGACTGGGTGGCCGGGGAGTCGGGGATGGCCGAAGGGGGCGGGGTCGTCCTCCAGGTGTCCCCATTCTGGGGCTGGTCTCCGCCGAGAGTCGCGCCACCGGGTGCGGCCGGTTTTACCACGGTGTCCTGCTCCCGGGAGGATGTGACGCTCACCCTCCACGAAGGCGCACCCCCCATGAGTCTGGTGGCCCTACTGGACCGCGGCCGCCTCGCGGAAGGGGACACGGTCCGTTTCGTCTACGGTGACACGAGCGGGGGGCACCCGGGAAGTCTTGCGCGGGCCGACTCTTACGCGGAAGCATTCGAGGAACTTCTCATCAAGACGGACGCCGATGCGGATGGTGTCTTTGCGACGGTGAAGAACGCGCCGACGCTGGCCATCCTCCCGGCGGAGGCGGTGCGACTGACGCTCGCCGCTCCGGCGGTGGTGGAACCAGGAGCCCGCGTTTCCGTACGGGTTTCGGCTCTGGACCGCTTTGGGAATCGCGCCGTGCTTCCCGGAGGGACGCTGTCGGTCTTCACGACAGACCTCGCCCACCCCGGCGAGGAGTCCGCCGATCTCCCGAGAGCGGAGGATGTCGGCGTGACTCCCGGGGGAAGGAGTGCGGGCGTGGGATTGCTCGTCCGCGAGGCCGGTCTCTTGCGAATCCACGCCGTGCTGAATGGGGGCTCGGGAGCCTTGCGCGGACAGGGAGACCTGCTTCTGGTGGAGCGGGACTCCTCGCTCCGGAATCTCCTCTGGGGCGACATTCACTGTCATTCCGCGCTGTCGGACGGCACCGGCTCTCCCCGCGAGTTGCTGGAGTTTGCGCGGGATGTCGCCGGACTGGATGTCGCGTGCGTAACGGATCACGACGCCCACGGCGTGGCTCCGCTGGACGAAGCCGCTTTCGCCATGGTCAGGCAGGCCACGCAGAATGCCTACGATCCCGGGCGGTTCGCGACGCTTCTCGGATACGAGTGGACCTCGTGGACCTGGGGCCATCGGAATGTCTACTTCCCGGGCGTGGAGGGGCGCGTCTATGAGCATCGGGACGCGGCCAGCGACACCCCGCAGGAACTCTGGGAACGGGTCGCGCCGTATGGGGCCATGACCATTCCGCACCATCCGGGTGGCGGTCCGATCGCGGTGGACTGGAGCGTGCCCTCACCGGACGACATGGAAACGGTGGTGGAGATCTGTTCCATCCACGGGTCCTCGGAGGCACCGGGAGTTCCGGGGATGATCTACGATCCGGTTCCAGAGGGATTTGTGCGTGCCGCGCTGGATGCAGGACACCGGTTGGGCTTTCTGGCGTCGGGAGATACTCACGACGGGCACCCGGGGCATCGATCCGCGGGGGCGGCCACTCACGGGCTGGTGGCATTTCGCGCCGCTGCGTGTACGCGTGAGGCGGTGTGGGACGCGATGCGGGACCGCCATGTCTACGGGACGACAGGAGCGCGGATTCTGCTGGATACGGACTGGGGAGGCGTCCTCCCCGGGAGGGTCGTGGATGCATGGCCCGCGGGCGCTCTTCGCATTCGTGTGGTTTCGCCTGAACCGGTGGAGAGAATCGAACTGGTCGGGACCGACGGCGTGGTGGAGCGCCGGCGGGGCGGAGGGCGGCAGGTGACGCGGCGTTTCCTGAAGGGGCGAGACAGGCCGGCGTCGCCGTGGTTGTATGTGCGGGTCGTGCTGGCCGACGGTGAGACGGCTTGGGAGTCTCCATGGTGGACCCGAAGTGAAGGGGAACGATGAACGCACTTCTCGCCCTCGATGAGCACCTGTTCCGTCTCATGAATGAGGCATGGACGCATCCCGTGCTGGATGTCGTGATGCCGTATCTGACGGACTTTGACCACTGGCGAATACCGTTGGTCGTGCTGCTTCTGGTGGGCCTGGCGCGCGGGAGTGGATCCACGCGCGTAGGGATTCTCTTCGCCATCGTGGCCGTCGCCGCGACGGACCTTCTCGTGGACGACGCCATCAAACCGTGGTTCGAGCGCCCCCGGCCCTTCAAGGAACTGGATGATGTCCGTAAGCTGATCGGCGCCCACGACTACTCGTTCCCTTCGGCCCACGCCGCCAACACCTTTGCCGCCGGAGTATTTCTTTCTCTGCGCTTTCGCGGGTGGTGGCCGTCTCTCCTGCTGGCCGCCGTCGTGGCATGGTCGCGTGTTTATTGCGGCGTTCACTACCCGCTGGACATTCTCGGCGGAGCCGTCGTGGGTGCGGCGCTGGGCTGGTTTTTTACCGTGGTGGAGACGGCAGCGCGGCTTCGCCTGGTCGCCCGGCGGACGAGCTAGCGCGTCGCAGCGCCAGCACTCCCTCGATCGCGAGCCACACCGCCAGCACTCCCAGACCCAGTCCGAAGCCGAAGACGAGCCATGCTTCCTGTGCGTAAAAGTGCCGGATCTTGATGGTCATCCCGGCGAGGGTCATCACGAACATGAAGATCATGGGCAGAGCGACGGGCAGCGCGGGACGCCGCCGCCGAACCAGCCAGACGAGAACGGTAAGGAGCGCGAGCGCGGCGAGAAGCTGATTCGTGGTGCCGAAGAGTTCCCACAGAACAATCCCCGCGGGCTTCCCCCCGATACGCAGCAGCGCGAAGAAGGCAATGGAGGCCACGGCAACCAGCGAGGCGAGATAGCGGTTGGACAGTCCGGGAGGGAGCCCGGCCGCACGGGCCAGTTCCTGAATGTTGTAGCGGAGAAGGCGCGTGGCGGAGTCGAGTGTGGTCAGCGCGAAGGAAACGACGACCACCGCGGTGAAGGCGGTCGCCGTGGCCATGGGGATTCCCAGCGAATGGACGAAGGTCGCGGCGCCCGTGATGAAGGCGCCGACCTTCGGGCCGAGGCCGCCCGCGGCCTGCCAACCGGTATAGTGCGCGTGCCATTCAGCCGAGGAGGAGAGTCCGGCGGTGCAGGCGAGAACAGCCAGAATCGCCAGCATTCCCTCGGTGGCCATGGCGCCGTAGCCCAGCGTCTGCGCGTCGCGCGCGTGCGCGATCTGCTTCGCGGTCGTTCCGGAAGAGACGAGGCTGTGGAATCCGCTGACCGCCCCGCAGGCCACGGTGATGAAGAGGAAGGGGAAGATCGGCGGGAGATCGGTGGGGGCGTGGTTGATGGCCGGGGCGACGACCTCGGGCCGCGACACGGCGAGGCCGAGAAACATGAGCAGCATCCCGGCGTAAAGCTGGAAGGAGTTGAGGTAGTCGCGAGGCTGAAGAAGGAGCCAGACCGGCAGTACCGATGCCACGAATGCGTACCCGAGCAGCACGAAGATCCAGGTCTCCCGGACGACTCCCGTGACGGGATGCGCCTGCCCCCAGAGAACGCCCAGAAAAGACAGCGCGACGCCCGCGAGGGTGACAGGACCGAAGGGGAGTTTCCAGCGGTAGAGCGCAAGTCCCATGAGGACCGCGATGGCCAGAAGGATCGCCACGGGAAGGACGGCTTCCGGATGCGATTCAGGATGGAGGCCCGCGTCAGGAGCCGCCGTGAAGAGCGTTGCGATCACCAGCGCAAAGACGCCCATGGCCAGCGACATCAGGAAGTAGATGATGACCAGAAAGAGGATCCGTGCGCGGCGGCCCAGAATCTCGCCTGCGATATCACCGACGGACCGCCCGTCATTTCGAAGCGAAAGCACCAGGGCGCTGAAATCTTGAACGCCTCCGATGAGGATGGTCCCGAACACGATCCACAGAACGGCCGGTACCCAGCCCCAGATGACGGCGATGGCCGGGCCGAGAATCGGGCCGAGGCCCGCGATGGACGCGAAATGGTGGCCGAAGACGACGGCCCGTCTCGTAGGCACGAAATCGACGCCGTCATTCAGGCGGACCGCGGGCGTCAGTTCCGTCTCGTCGACCTCAAGGAGAACCCGGCGGATCCAGCCGCCGTAGAAGCGGTTTGCGGCCAGGAAAGCGGCTGCGGAAAGAAGGGCAAGCAGGAGTGCGTTCACAGCAAGCCTCCGGAACGGAGTGGTAGGCGGATCCGGGGGGATGCTGGCACGCCTCCGGCGGGGAGTCAACGCGGCCGGGGAGTGCCCTTTCCTCGATGATAGGCTACGCTGTGCGGCAGTCGGGGAAGGAGGCGAATCATGAGTACTCTTCACACATCGCGCACACGAATCCTGCTGGCACTCGCGTTGGCGGGGGCCATGACTCTCGCGGGGATGTGGCTGGCGGGGCGTATGGCTTCGTCGCGAGGATCGGCGCCGGTGGCCTGGCATGCCGACCCGGGCGTACCCGCCGAAGCACACGCCAACATCACGGCCCGCCCCGTGGGTGCTCACCGCACTGCGGATTGCACGCACCTGACGATCGCTTCCGAAGTCGCGGCGCATCTGCACCGTACCCATGACGAGACGGTCGTGATCCTTGCCGGAAGCGGAGTGATGCGTCTGGGCGAAGAGACCCTCTCCGTCGGGCCGGGGTCGATCCTCCTGATTCCACGCGGCACGGTCCATGCGCTCAGTGTTTTGGACGGGCCGATGGAGGTGGTCAGCGTCTTCTCGCCCCCGTTCGACGGGAAGGACCGGGTGTTCGTCGAATGAGAGGCCGGTCGTGAAGGAAAACCCGGATGAGGCGGCCCGGCTTCGCCGGGCGTTGCGGCAGGTAGAGGAGCTGACCGCGCTCGCCGAAGCGGGTGAGCTCCTCGACGCTTCGCTGGATCACGAACGGCTGGTGCGTCGTGCGCTGGGACTGGCTCTCCGTGTGATGCGGGCCGACGGTGCGCTTCTTGTGACGCAGCGGGAACAGGGGGAGACGGCCCACTTCCTTCTGCGCGGAGAAGCGGAAGCGCGGGGGATGGCGCTGGACTCCTCGCGTCTCACTCAACGAGTGCTCTTGAGCGGCGAGCGCGGTGTTCAGCGGGACCCGAATGCTCCGGGCGCACGGGCCTCCGCGCGAATCCTCGGATCACCCCCGGCCGTGCGGATCGCCGTCCCTCTCAAGCGGCTCGATCGGGTGCTTGGAAGTCTGGAGGTCGCTTTTCGCGAAGAGCCACCGCCACGCGTTCTCGGGAGCGAAGGCGCTCTGGCCGCGCTTGCGGACCACCTGGCCGTTGCGCTCGACAATGCTCGTCTGGCCCGGGATCTGGAGCGGCGAATCCGTGAGCTTTCGCTCCTTCGGGACATCGGGACGAAGATCAGCGCTCAACTGGATCTGGACGAACTCTTGGACGCCATCCTGGATGCGCTGGAAGAACTGGTCCCGTCGAATGCATCGGGCATTTTCCTCATTCGGGATGAAACGCGGGAGATCCGCCGGGAGAAGCTTCGCGGATACGCCCCCGAGCGGTTCGATGAAGTGCGCCTGAAGGTCGGGCACGGGATTCTCGGGTGGGTGGCGGACCGGGGAGAGGGAGTGGCCGTGGGAGATGTGCATGCGGATCCGCGCTATGTCAACGCACGGAAGGCGACGCGCTCGGAGATGGCCATTCCCATTCGCACGGAAGGGCGCGTCATCGGCATCTTGAATCTCGAGAGCGACGACGCGGCGGCCTACGGCACGCGGGATCTGGATCGACTGGTGGCCTTCGCGGATCAGGCGGCGATCTCCATCGGGAACGCGCGGATGTATGCGGAAGTTCGCAAGAAGCGTGCTCTGGAGGAGGAACTGCGGGTCGCGCGCCACATTCACCGGACGCTGCTCCCTCACACCACGCCCGCGGTGGAGGGACACACGCTCGCCGGAAGGAACGATCCCTCCTCGGATGTGGGCGGCGACTACTTTGACTTCCTGCCGATGGAGAATGGCCGCTGGGCCGTGCTGATCGCCGATGTCTCGGGCCACGGAATCCCCGCAAGCCTCATCATGGCGGGCTTTCGCGCGGAAGTTCGGGCGGCGTTCCGGATTTCGGATGACCCGCGTCGCGTTCTGTCCGTGGTCAACCGGTCACTGGCTGCGGAACTCGACGCGGATCGTTTTGTGACGGCGTTGGTGTCCGTTTACGATCCGGCAACGGGAACGCTCGTCTACTCCAATGCGGGACACGAACCGGGGCTGGTGGTTCGCCGGGACGGGAGCGTGGATTCCATGGAAGCGGGGGGGCTCCTCCTGGGCGCGTTTCCCGAAGCCGAATACGAGCGGGGGGAGGTGCATCTCGGAGCGGGCGACCGGGTGCTTCTGTTCACAGACGGGCTGATTGACGATCCGCGCGGGGACGGGGCATCCCGCGGAACGGAGGAGTTGCTGCGCCTTGCGAAGGAGCACCGAAACCTGCCCGCCGCCGAACTGCCGGATCGGATCCTCCGTGAGATGGAACCGGCCCAACTGACCGGAGGCGGCCCGCGGGGCGAGGATGCGGACATCGAGGCGGATGACCGCACCCTTGTGATCCTGGCGAAGCGCAACCTGACTGGCGACCGGGCCGGAGAGGGAGCCGCCCCCCCCGGCTGATTCGATCAACCCTGACCGGCGTCCTCCGCACTCCCCGCCGCATCGTATCGGATGCGCGCAAGCTGCTGGTAGAGGTCGAACTTCGCGTTGATCTCCCTCTGCCCGCTGGCAATCAGCTCCGCCGACCTCTCCGGATTGGACTGCAGCAGCGTACGGAAGCGCGTCTCCGTCATGGCGTATTCCTCGAAAGAGATGGACGGCTTCTTTGAGTCCATGATGAGAGGGTTCTTGCCCAACGCGATGCGCCTCGGATCGAAGCGGAACAGCGGCCAGAACCCGGACTTTACCGCGGCTTCCATGTGGTCGAGGCTGTCCTCCAGTCCGTACCCGTGCGCAATGCAGGGGCTGTTGGCAATGATCACCGACGGGCCGGGATAGGACTCCGCCTCCAGGAAGGCCTTTACCGTTTGCGTGTCCTTGGCGCCATAGGCGATCTGCGCCACATAGACATGCCCGTATGCCATCGCCATCTGCGCAAGGTCCTTCTTCGGGATGGACTTCCCGCTCATCGCGAACTTGGCGGTGGCGCCGAGCGGCGTGGCCTTGGAGGCCTGTCCTCCGGTGTTGGAGTACACCTCGGTGTCCAGTACGAGCACATTCACATCTCTGTGGACGCCGAGAACATGGTCCAACCCACCGTATCCGATGTCATACGCCCACCCGTCTCCGCCGACGATCCACACGGACTTGGGCACCAGATAGTCGAGAAGCGGGCGGAGGCGGTTTCCTTCGGCGCTGTCCAGCGTATCCAGCTTGCGGCGGGCTTCGTCCACAAGGGCCCGCTGCGCCTGAAGCGCCGCTTCGTCCGAAGAATCCGCCGAGAGGAGTTCGCCGACAAGTCGGCCGCCGAGTTCGGCCTCCATCTGGCCGAGGAGCTCGCGTGCAAGATCTCGGGTCTTGTCCACCGCAAGGCGGAACCCGAGTCCGAACTCCGCGTTGTCCTCGAAGAGCGAGTTGGACCAGGCCGGCCCGCGCCCATCGGCGTCGGTGGTGAACGGCGTGGTCGGGAGGTTTCCGCCGTAAATGGAAGAGCAACCCGTGGCGTTCGCGATGAGACAGCGGTCGCCGAAGAGCTGGGTGAGCAGCTTGACGTACGGCGTCTCCCCGCACCCCACGCACGCGCCTGAGAACTCGAAAAGCGGGCGGAGGAACTGGGCACCCTTGACGCCGGGCTGGACCTTCGTGCGGTCCGGATCCGGAATCTCCATGAAGAAGTCGAAGTTCTCTCCCTCAGCGGCCACCAGCGGCGCTTGGGGCACCATGTCCAGTGCGCGGTGTTCCGGGTTCTCCTTGTCCTTGGCCGGGCAGACCCGCGAGCAGAGCGTACACCCGGTGCAGTCTTCAGGTGCCACTTGAATGGTATAGCGGAAGCCCTGGAAGTCCGGCGTCTTGTAGTCTACCGAAAGAAATGTCTCCGGAGCGCCGTCGAGGTGGGCGGGATCAAAGACCTTGGCGCGAATGGCGGCGTGCGGGCAGACCATGGCGCACTTGTTGCACTGAATACAGAGGTCCTCATCCCAGGTGGGGATCTCCCGGCCGATGTTCCGCTTCTCCCACTTCGTGGTGCTCAGCGGCCAGGTTCCGTCGACAGGGAAGGCGCTGACCGGAAGGAGGTCACCCTTGCCCGCGATCATCAGCGCGGTGACGCGCTGCACGAAGTCCGGCGCGTCGGAGGAGACGATGGGCGGGCGGGTCCTCGTGGCCGTGACGCTCTCCGGAACGACGGCCTCGTGGAGGTGTTCCAGCGTGCGGTCCACCGCATCGAAGTTCAACTGAACGACCTGGTCGCCCTTCTTGCCATAGGTCGTGCGGATGGCATCCTTGATGCGGTCGATGGCCTCATCGCGGGGGAGTACCCCGGAGATGGCGAAGAAGCATGTCTGCATGATGGTGTTGATCCGCCGACCCATTCCCGAGTCCCGGGCCACCGTGTAGGCATCGATGCAGTGGAAGCGCAGCTTCTTCTCCAGAATGGACTCCTGGGCTTCCCGAGGGAGTTCATCCCAGATCTTGTCGGGGGGGTGGGGCGTATTCAGAAGGAAGACGGCGCCCGGCTGCGCGTATTCCAGCATGTCCTGGGATTCCATAAAGACAGACTGGTGGCATGCGACAAACTGTGCGGAGCGAATCAGATAGGAGGAACGGATCGGGCGCGGGCCGAAGCGCAAATGGGAAATGGTGACGGCACCCGCCTTCTTGGAATCGTAGACGAAGTAGCCCTGCGCGTGGTTGTCCGTCCCTTCCCCGATGATCTTGATGGAGTTCTTGTTGGCGCCGACCGTTCCGTCGGAACCCAGTCCGAAGAAGACTCCGCGGAAGACATCGTCCGGCTCGATATCGAAGTCATCATCGACCGGGAGCGAAGTGTGGGTCACATCGTCCACGATGCCGACGGTGAAGTGATTGCGCGGGGAATCCGCCGCGAGGTTTTCGAAGACCGCGTGCACCATTGCGGGATCGAACTCCTTGGACGACAGGCCGTAGCGTCCGCCGACCAGGACGGGATCCGATTCAAAGGGAGAGTTTCCTTCGGCGCGGGCCTGCGCAAGCGCGGTGACGAGATCCACATAGAGCGGTTCGCCGGTGGCCCCGGGTTCCTTCGCCCGATCCAGAACGGCCACGGACTTCGTGGACGCGGGGAGAGCGGCCAGAATCTGCTCGGCGGGGAAGGGGCGATAGAGGCGAACCTTCAGAACGCCGACACGCTCGCCCCTCTCCGTCATCCAGTTCACGAGTTCGTGGGCCGTCTCTGCGCCGGACCCCATGAGGACGACCACCCGCTCCGCATCCGGGTGCCCGACATAGTCGCAGAGGCTGTATGCTCGCCCCGTAAGAGAGGCGAAGTCCCGCATGGTCTCTTCCACAAGGCCGGGGCAGGCGGCGTAGAAGGAGTTGATGGCCTCGCGCGCCTGGAAGAAGGCGTCCGGGTTTTGAGCGGTCCCCCGCAGCACTGGATGGTCCGGGGACAGTGCCCGGTCCCGGTGAGCCTGGACCAGTTCGTTCGGGATCATCGTGGCCAGGTCTTCGTCGGTGAGTTCCTCGATCTTGGCGGTCTCGTGAGAGGTTCGGAATCCGTCGAAGAAGTGCAGGAAGGGAATGCGCGAGCGGAGCGAGGCGGCCTGGGCGATGCACGCGAAATCGTGCGCTTCCTGAACGGAGCCGGCGGCCAGCATGGCGAACCCGGTCTGGCGTGCGCCGTAGATGTCGGAGTGGTCTCCGAAGATGGACAGCGCATGCGTGGCAATGGTTCGCGCGGCAATATGGAAGACGGCCGAAGTAAGCTCTCCGGCGATCTTGTACATATTCGGGAGCATGAGCAGGAGACCCTGCGAAGAGGTGAAGGTCGTGGTGAGGGCTCCGGCCTGGAGCGACCCGTGCACCGTGCCTGACGCACCGCCTTCCGACTGCATCTCGATCACTTCCGGCACGATCCCCCAGATGTTCTTCCGCCCGAGTGCGGACCACTCATCGGAGAGTTCCCCCATGGGGGAAGACGGGGTGATGGGGTAGATGGAGATGACTTCGTTGATCCTGTGGGCGACCGATGCGGTCGCTTCGTTCCCGTCGATCGTGACCAGTTTTCGCCGACTCATGGGGACTCCATCGTTCTTGAGGTGACTACCGCTTTCACCGGAAGTCCGAGGGACCCGGGCCGGGATGAGGCCGGGGTCGCCCGGAAAGGCGACTCGTCTGCCGCGAATCCGGATTGGCACAACGGCCATTGATACTGTGCCCGGGCAAAATGGGCAATCGGGAAGCGCGGGGGTGAGCGAAGTGGCGTTCCATCCAGCTTTGGCACCGCACCCGGGTCCGGGGCTTGAATCAGGAGGAATGAGAGCCGATAATAGACAGGTCCGGGGCGCGGTGACTTCCCGTGTACCACGAAGGGCCATCTGGCCTCTTTCGTGCATAAGGGTGGTTTCGCTTGCGCATGACACACTGTTCTCGTCTTCTCTCGCGCCCGGCGCTGGCCGCTGGCGTTCTTCTTCTCGCGGCCGTGCTCCCCGTACGGCCCGCGGATGCGGGGTTGCGTTCCCGGTCGCTCCACAAATCCTCCGAACTGGTCGAGCCCCGGCTGGCTGTTCGGGCGGCATCCGTTCTTGTGGAACGGGGGAAAGACGCGCGTCTTCATGTCATCGTGGAGGCGTCGTCCGCGGCGGGCCGTAGGGCAGGCGAGTCGGGACTCCGGCTTCTTCGGCCCATTGACGGGGATCTGTGGCTCGCGTCCCTTCCCGCAGCGCAACTCGCGCGCAGTGAGGCCCCGGCAGAGGCGCGCGCGGTCTGGGAGCTGCGCAGGGAGGATCGCTGCGCGCCCGGACTTCTCCTCGAACCTCCGGTTTCGGACCCGGAGGATCCGTGGGGGCGCAGTGCGCTCCGGGTGAAGGTCTTCGCCGACGCGAACGCATCTTCGGTGCGCACGCGGGTGCGGGAAGAGGACGGCGTGATTCGGGCCGAGATCCCCGCGCTCGGGATTGTCGACATCTATCTTCCCGCGGACGCGCTGGACGCACTCCTTCGAGTGGATGCCGTGCGATGGGTGGAACCCGCGCCGCCTCTGCCCGTTCCCGCGAACAACGGCGTCCGGGCGGACGCGCGGGTGGCTCCGGTTCATGCGGCCGGGTACAGCGGGGCAGGGGTGCTGGTCGGGATGTGGGACGGGGGCGTCCCGGAGACGACGCATGTCGACTTTGGTGGGCGCATCATCACCGGCGAGTCGGGCGCCGCGGTCATGCAGCACTCCACGCATGTGGCCGGGACGCTCGTGGGGGACGGCTCGAACAGCCAGGCCGAAGGGGGCGGGGGGTTGCAGTGGATGGGCATGGCCCCGGAGGCCTCGCTGGTCGCATTCACCTACGACTCGGTTCTCGTGGAACTGGACCCGGCGATTGCACTCCTGGAGATCGATGTGTCGAACAACTCGTGGGTCTATCCGGTATCCCCGGGGAACTGCGGGGACTATGGCGACTACTCGGGAGAGGCGCCGGAGTTTGACGCTGTCGTGCGCGGCGCGTTTGGACGAGCGATCCCCATGGTCTTCGCCGCCGGAAACGAACGCGACGACGGCGACTGCGGCCTTGACACGACAGGGGGCTACTGGAGCCTGCCTCCTCCGGCGACCGCCAAGAATGTGATCACGGTGGGAGCGCACCAGTCCGACGCGGGGACCATAGCGCCGTTCTCTTCATGGGGACCGGTGGATGACGGGCGCGTAAAGCCGGATGTCACGGCCTCCGGGTGCCAGCAGTCCGGGGACTTCGGCATCAAGTCGACTTCGATGGCCGGGTGGGGATACTCCGTGCTCTGCGGAACGAGCATGGCCGCGCCGGCGGTCACGGGAGCCATTGCGCTCCTCCTGGAAGACTGGAAGGCGCGTCTTCCGGGGGCTCCGCTTCCCTCCACCTTCAAGGCGTTGCTGGCGGGGTTTGCGCAGGACCGATACCTCCCCGGGCCGGACTATCGGTTCGGGTACGGTGCGATCGACATCGACCTCAGTATGCGGGAACTGAGGACCGCGACGACGGTGGAAGATTCGGTCGACCACGGAATCGCCGACCTGTGGTCCTTCCACATCCCGTCGGGACTGGACACGCTGGCGCTGACCCTGGCGTGGGATGATCCCCCGGGTGCTGAACTCGCCGAGACGACGCTCGTGAACGATCTCGATCTGGAGCTGCTGGGTCCGTCCGGAACGACCTACCTGCCGTTCGTTCCGGACCCGGCGGCCCCTCTCTCTCCGGCGGGTACCGGGCAGAACCGTCTGGACAACATGGAGCAGGTTCGCGTGCTTGCTCCCCAACCCGGAGCATGGAGCGCTCGCGTTGTGGGAACTTCCGTCCCGCAGGGGCCGCAGGTGTATTCGCTGGTGGGATTCGACAGCGCGTCTCCGGCGGACCCGGCTTTGCTGACGGCGTTCGCGTCCAGCGACACCACCGTCGGGCTTACCTGGATTCGGCCCGGGGACACCGACCGTGCGGGGACTCTGGTGGTGCGCGCGGCCTCGGCTGTCGCATGGACCCCGGTAGCGGGAACGAGCTACACGGAAGGAGAGGAAGTCGTCCCCGGCGTCGTCGTGGTGTCAGCGGGGGATGCCGACCACTCCAGCCTGCCGCTCTCCGACGGCCCGCTTCTGCCGGGGACGCTCTACCACTACGCGGCCTTCTCCCGGGACGAGATCCCGAACTACTCCCCCGGAGTGTCCGACACCGCGACGACCACTTCGATCGCGGTCTCCGCGCCGGTGCCGCCGACCGCGCCTCCCGCCGCTTCGTTCCTGGTGGCCGGGGCGAATCCGTTTCGCGACGGTGCCCTCTTCCGCATGGAACTGCCCGCACCGGCGGTCGTGTCGGTACGGGTCTACGATGCCGCGGGGCGCCTCGCGACCGTCCTCCTCGCGGGCGAGCGCACGGAAGGCTCTCATCGGGTGGCATGGGACGGGACGCTTTCCGGAGGGCGGGCCGCTCCGGCGGGCGTTTACTTCGTGCGATTCGTCGGAGGGGGAGTGACGCGAACCGAGAAGATCATCCGCATGCGTTGATGCGCCCACTTGACATCGCCCGGTTGGCACGCTGAGGATGCTCCTGCGCAACCGTCGATCCGGGAGAAGCGAATGCACGAGTGTCACGAGAAAACCCTCGAGTACCTGCGCGACGGAAAGAGCTTCGTCGTGGCCACCATCATTCGGTCCAGCGGCTCCACTCCCCGGAAGATCGGAACCCGGATGCTGGTGCGCCCTGGGGGGAAAATCGACTTCACGCTGGGCGGCGGTCCGTTTGAGGCGCTGGCCATCGAGGACGCGAAGCAAGCGCTGGCTGACGGAGAGTCCCGGATTCGCCGATACCGTTTTCTTCCGGTGGGCGAGGATGCGACAGGCATGACCTGCGGTGGAGAGGTGGAGGTGTTTCTGGAGGTCCACGGTCCGCCCGATCGCCTGGTGATCTACGGGGGCGGACACCTGGCCGTGCCGATCGCGCAGCTGGCACGGGACACCGGATTCCGGATCGTGGTGGTGGATGACCGCGAGGAGTTTGCGAACGAGAAGCGTTTTCACTTCGTGGACGAGGTCGTGCTGGCCGATGGGGGGTACGCGGCGCTCGACTTCCCGGTGGAGGAGGGTGATTTCCTCGTCGTGGTCACACGCTGCCATCAGACCGATGAAGCCTGCCTGCGGAACATCCTGCATGACGATCGGACTCCGGCATTCGTGGGGGTCGTGGCTTCGCGGAGGAAGGCGAAGGAACTGCGGAAGACATTGCTCGCCGAGGGAGTCCCGGCCGATGCGCTGGAGGCGGTACGGTCTCCGGTCGGGCTGGACATCGGGGCCGAGACGCCCTCGGAGATTGCCGTGTCGATCGTGGCCGAAATGCTGGCCGTCCGCGCGGGGCGTGGCGGCGAATCGATGTCGCCGCCGGCGGAGTCGTGCGCGGTGGTGGAGCGCGTGGCAAGAACGCTCCGCTAACGCGGGTCAGTCCGAGCTGTCGTGATCCGCGGACTCGCCGGGATCCGCGTCCTCGTCATCTTCGTCATCATCGTCCTCGTCATCTTCGTCCTTGTCGGGCCGCTTCTCGCGTCTCTTCCCGGCTTTGCCCTTCTTCTTTGCGCTCTGTCCGGATGCGGCGTTGTCGTCCATGCCCATCGCCCGGCGGGTCTCAACACCCGGAGTCACCGGTACGGACTCCCCGATCACATGGTACGCGTCGGGAGCGTCTCCGCCATAGACCGCCGGGGACGCGAAGATTCCCTCCGTGACCGAATAGTCGCAGCGCAGGAACCCGGCCACTTCGCCCATGAGGTCGGGGATGACATTCAGCGTCACGGGCTCACCCTCCCCGGAGGGAAGCACCGTCATGGAGCCCAGAAAGATGGGTGTTTCCACGCATTGGCTGACGGCCTGCATGATGGTGCCGGGGTACGCATCGGCCTTGGGAAGAGCGAGCCACCCGGCCCGGGAGTTGATGCGATAGTCCACAAACTCGCCGCCGGAAACATGGATGCCGAACTGAACCCCTCGAATGGAATCCCCCGTGGCGAAGAGGAAGAACTCGACCGGTCCTTCATCCGGGCGCGCGCCCGAGCGAAGATCCGGGTCTTCGGGCGACAGGCTGATCTGGAGCGTGGGCTGCGACGCGAAGGCGAACGAAGTCAGAAGGAAACCGGCGAGGAGAACCGTCACTGCGAAACGAACAGGCATGGTCATCGCTCCAGAGGGTTGGGGAATCATCTGCGAATCGTCGGAACATTGTACCGAAGGGAGTCCTCACGCGGGGAGTTTTCCGGTCAGTGGATATAGCCCAGCGTGCGGAGCTTCTCGACGGTCTCCGGGGACATCTCGTCCGGCGTGACGGCACGCGGCCCCTTTCGGTAGAGATCCGTCGCGTGGGAGCGGATCCATGCGTCCAGCGAATCCTGAAGCGCGTCTTCATCGGGGAACGGTGCGGTGGGTGCCTGCTCTCCGGGATCGGATTCGAGACGAAAGCGGAGTCGTGCGCCTTCGTCCGGGAAGATGATCTTCCGACTCGGTGTCCGCATGGCGAAATCGTGCTTCAGTTGCGACACGGCCCACCTTGCGCCCGGCGACGGGCGCCGTGCGGACTGGCCCTCCCAGTGCGGATGCGGACTCTCCTCCAGCACATCCGCCATGGTCGGCAGGACATCGACATTCTCAAAGGTCCGCCCGTCGATGGCTGGGCGAACGCCGTGCCCGGGTGCGCGGATGGAAGCGAGCACGCGGAGCGTCGAATCGAAGAGAGTCCGCCCGTGCGAGAAGTGCGGTTCATGATCCAGCAGGTTCTCGCCGTGGTCGGAAGTCAACAAGATGACGGCGTCCTCCAGGATGCCAAGTTCCTCCAGTGTGCGACGCAGCCGCCCGATCTTCGCGTCGGCGAAGCCGATTTCCGCGGCGTACGCCTCTTCGGAGGGACGCCACCCGAAGCGGTTCACCGGTCCCTTTCCGTCGCCTTCGCGTCGTGCGCCGAATCGGGCGCCCCAGGGAGCGGGGGGGACATAGGGAGAATGGACATCCATGATCTGGAGAAAGAGGAAGGGGGGCGTCTCGTCTTCGCCCAGCCAGGCCAGCGCGGTCTCAAAGCTGGGATCGTGGCCGGGCGAGAACCGACTCCGGACGCGGTCAAAGACCTGCGTCAGGACCAGAGAGCGTCGGAAGGCGGCGCGCCCCGGATGCCCGAGCGCCTCCACCACGCCGGATTCCACATAGCATTCGAACCCCTGAGCGAATCCGAAGCGGCGTCCGAGGAAAGTGTTCGTCACGAATCCACCGGTGCGGTATCCGCGGTCGCGAAGAACCTCCGCCAGCGTTGTGACGGAGGAGTCCATTACCGTGAAGTTCGCCCAGACGCCGTTGGAGACCGGGTAGCGGGAGGTGAGGAGCGCGGCGTGGGACGCGGCCGATCCGGGCGAGACGCAGGTGGCGTCCGGGAAGAAAAGCCCCTCGCGGCAGAGTCGGTCGATCTCCGGAGAGGTCGGGCGGGGATCGCCGCCGGTGGAAAGGCCGTCGAGACGGAGGGTATCGATGGAGACAAGAACGATCGGGGGAAGGTCGGAAGGAGCGGTTTCCCCGGACTGCCCGGCGCGAACTGGAAGTTCGTGAAGGACCGCAAGGAGTGCCGCAGACACAAGTGCCGCAGCGAGCCCGGGCAGGGGACGGGGCCTGCGCGCGAGGGTTCGGCTCACCGACCGGCCGAGGCAAAGGGAGAGCGCGATGGCGACCAGTGCGGCGAAAGCATCCGCCGCGAGGCTGGCGAGGCTGAGAAAGTGGGTCCCGGCGAGAAGGACTCGATTGACCAGGAGGCCGAGGGTGAGCAGAAGCCCCGGGAAGACGGTGACGCCCAGAAGGATGCCGCCCGACGCGGGCGCTCCCCACCTGCTGAGGGGGCGGGCCGGAAGCAGGGCGATGGCGGCCAGGAGCCCGAAGACGCCGCCCGCGAGTCCGTCCGCTCCCACGATCCACGGGATACGCCATGTTTCCGCAAGGGGGGAGACGGCGGCCTCGACGGCGCCGCCCACCATCCCGACCGCGCAGCCGATGAACCATCCTGCAGGCAGGAGTGCCACCGCTGCGGTAGCGCGTGAGTCATTCTCCGGCATCTCTCACCACACCCGGGTGCGGGTTCGCCGGATCACTTCGGGTCACTTCCGAGTACGCACATTCGGTTGGCCTCGTCAAAGAACGCGATCGTGCAGGAAGGATCGTCGCGAATCCAACGGTCCACAAGCGCTTGCGGATCGGGAGCGGGATGCAGATGGGCCGCCCGGACCTCCTCGGCGGGAAGCGCGCTGTGAAGATGGATGGCGCGCACGCGGGTCATGAGTTCCGCGAACTTGTAGGCCTTGTGCTGGTAAAGACGGTAGCCGTCGCGGATGTTGTCGAGCACCTGATCGAGGGGCCGCGTCAGTTCGACATAGAAGTTGCGGTAGGCGTTCTCTCCGTCGGCAATGCCGTCGGCGCACTCCGCAAGGAGCAGGATTTCCGCGTCGTCGGCGACCGCCGCGCGCGTGAGTTCAATGCCGCGCTGACTGAGATAGAGGCTGTCGTCCTGCGGGGCGCCTCCGGCGGAGACCACGAGATGGCGCGTGGGCTCTACGGAGAAACTCGCCACGCGGTCGACCTCGTCCATGCATTCCGCGGAGACTTCTTCCAACAGGCCGATGCGCGCCCAGGCGATCCTCCGGTCCACCGTCACCGTGGCGAGCGCGTGGGAAGGGCGTTTCCCGACACTCATCCGGTAGGCCTCCAGCATGTCTTCCGCGACGGGGTTGCTGTGGCGCGAAGCGTCGCGGTGAAGCGGGTGCTGCCCGAAGGTGGCATCGGGTTCCAGCGCAAGACGGTGGTTTCGCTCGATCGTCTCGAAGGAGGCCACTCCGGGCAGGAAGTCCTTGAGCGCGTTGGAATACCCCGCGAAGTAGTGGTGCTTCATGTCCGTTGCCACGAGGAACACCTGTGCGCCATCGAGAATGTCGGACAGGAGGACGCGGTTGCCCCGCGAAGTCGTGCCATGGTCGGTGAAGGTGGCGGTGGCGCAGTCGTGGATCACCACGCGCGGTTCCGGGAGTCCGCGTGCGGCGGCCCGTTCATGTGCGTCCCGGACGATTCTCCGGTTGCCTGGGGTGTCCGCACGGTGGCTGCCGGTGGTGATGGATACGGTGATGGACCGTGCGTCGGTCAGGCACGAGAAGCCAGCGTCCAGTATGTCGCCGTGGGGTTCGTCGCGCGTGGAATCCGCGATCAGAAAGAGCACATCCCGTCCCCGGGAGTCCTGCGCAAGAGCCTCCCCGCCGGGGGTCCCGGCAAGGTGCGCGAGCAAAGACTCATTCGGCCCCGGGCCGTCCGGGCGGGAGGGACGGTACACTCCCCCGACATTGGCCTCGGGTACACGCACCTCGATGGTGCCGCCTCCGTACCTCATACGAATGTCCATGGGTCTCCTCCGCACTCCGGTGCGTGTCCGCCTCTCCCATGAATCGGCAGATGGGTGGCGGTCCTTATCTCTGGAGGGCGGCCAGCGAAGCGTCGCACGGGCATGCGCGCGCCATGCCGGTGGGCTGCAATCCCTTTGCTGACACAAAGATCAGGGCAGTGCTTCAGGAAATGCTGGAGGGTGGGGGTCGTTCTCACGCGCCGGAGCGGGTGGTGGAGCTGAGGGGGATCGAACCCCTGACCTCATGACTGCCAGTCATGCGCTCTCCCAACTGAGCTACAGCCCCATCCCGCAAACAGCCCGCGAAGACTAGTCTGCGGGGGGGCTTGGGTCAACCCTTCGCGAGGAGGATTCGTGCGCCCGGTGGGGAAGCGCCGGGCACGGATGGGCCGCTCCGCTTGACGCTCTGTGCCGCGAGTGGTGTACTCCCCGGCGTTCGCCGGAGTGGTGGAATGGGTAGACGCAGCGGACTCAAAATCCGCCGGGGCCAACGCCCCTTGCCGGTTCGAGCCCGGCCTCCGGCACCATTTCCGTCCCGGAGTCCACAGAAGTGAGAGGTGCGCCGTGGAACTTCTTGAGAGCGTACGCGCGTTGAGCGACTCCCCGTGGCTTGCGTTGGCTGTTCTGATGGTCGGTACGGTCGCGGCGGCTTTTCTGACGGAGTGGATCTTCTCCCGCCTTCTAAGGGCACTCGTCGGCCGGACGAAGTCCACGCTGGACGATCAGGTCGTGGGCATCCTGCATCGCCCGGTTCGAGTCTCCGTCCTGCTTGCCGGCGTACTCCTCGGCCTTTCGCTGGTGGAGTGGGGCGCGAAGGCGGAGGGCCTCGTCACCTCCGGCGTCCAGTCGGCGGTGACGCTGGTCTGGTGCGTCGCGACCATGCGTCTTTGCAGCGCGGTGCTGCGATCGAAGGGAAGCGCGGGCGGCGCGCAATCGCTGGTGCAGTCGAGTACCGTTCCTCTTTTCGATACGCTGACGAGGGTCGGCATTATTGTCCTGGGGGCGTACTTCTTCCTGCTGGCATGGAATGTGGACCTTACCGCGTGGATTGCCAGCGCGGGGATTGCCGGAATCGCGATCGGGTTTGCGGCGAAGGACACGCTGGCCAACTTCTTCGGAGGGATGGCCGTCCTGGTCGATGCCCCGTATCGCATCGGCGACATGATCCTGCTCGACAGCGGGGAACGGGGTCGGGTGACTGAAGTGGGAATCCGAAGCACGCGCATTCTCACGCGCGACGACTTTGAGATCATCATCCCGAACGCTTCCATCGCCACCGCAAAGATCGTGAACGAGAGCCGGGGGCGCCACTCCAAGCGGCGTGTGCGTGTGGCGGTGGGCGTGTCGTACGACAGCGATGTGGAAGTGGTGCGGCGAATCCTGTCGGAAGTGGCCGCCAATGAGGACGATGTGTGCGGGACGCCCGCGCCGAGAGTGCGCTTCCTGAACTTCGGAGAGTCGTCGCTGGATTTCGAGCTGCACATGTGGGTGCGCGACCCGGAGTTCACCGGCCGGGCGCTGGATGCCGTGAACACCGCCATACTCGCCCGCTTCCGGGAAGCCGGGATTGAGATTCCCTTTCCGCAACGCGTGGTGCATCCGCAGTCTTCGCCACCCGCGCCGGACTCGGATCAGGGGAACGGATAGATCTCCTCGTGGACGACCGGGTTGGGAGATTCCCCGTCGTCCAGAAGAAGTCCCGTCGTGGGCGAAAGATAGAACCGCGCCAGCGAGAAGTAGGTGGACTCGGGCGGAGCCCCCTCTTCGCCTCCGTATTCCCGATAGGTCATGAGGTCCACCCGCCAGGCGATCGAGTCGGTGGTCGCATAGACAGTGCCGGGTTCCGGCCAGACGGGATAGCTCAGCAGACGCGCCGAAAAGGTCGAGGCTTCAGGGATGGTCCCCGGCGCAACGGTGTTGAGCGAGTCCGCGATCCCCAGCGCGCGGGTCACGGCTTCGTCAGAGTCCACCAGCGTCGCGGCGCCGGGCAGCGGAGCGGGCGCGTCGAGAAGCACGACATCACCCGCCCACGGTGTACCTGAGAAGAGATGCACATCCAGTCGGCGCTCGGAACGACGCGAGTAGAATCGATACGACAGCGTCCCCCCGTGGCCGGTGTTGTCGAGGATGGTGTGAGCACCCCCGAGGCCCCACAGATACGCGTTCTCGTCCCAGTCGAGCGCGATGGTCGTGGCCAGCGGAAGCGCGTCCAGAAGTGTCGCCGGGAAGAGAACCTGCCGGTCGGAGTACTCGACGGGCAGGCCTTCGTCGCAGCCCGAGGTACTGCCAAGCAGGATTCCCAGGGCCGCGAGTGCGGGAAGAGCGCGCGTCAAATCCATCGGAGCCCCAGACGCACACCCACCCCGTCGAAATCGACGGCTCTCTTCCATGGCAGGAAGGACGACTCCCACTCTCTCTCCTGCAACTCGACCGTCGCGGAGCCGTCGCGACGGAAGAACTCCAGAAAGAGCGTGTTGTCCGGGTTCGTGTAGTAGTCGATGGTGAAGGTGGACTCGATCCCGAAACCGTGGCCCTTGGATGTGGTTTCGTGCAGGTAGCGCTCCTGATTCAGATAGTTCTCCTGCGTGTCCGTGACGCGCATGCGGCCGAGAACGCCGCTGGTGGACAAGGCGAAGCGAACCTCGCGGAAGTCGAAGGCTGCTCCCACTCCCAGCGTGAAGAAGAAGGGGTGGGTCCGGATGAGCGTGCGGCTCCCCACGGAAAGATCGTCCACGGCCCCTCCAAGGCGGTGGAGGTTCACGAAATCCCGATCGCCCCATTCAAACCCCGTCCATTCGAGGCCTGTCGTGAGGAAAGTGTGCGTGGTCAGGCGAACCTGCACCTGTGCGCCGAACGCGTAGCTGGGGGGGAAAAGTCCCTCCAGCCGGATGCGCGTGGATGCGAACATGTCGTCGGCGCGATCGGACAGAAAGGACTCGTAGCGCCGAAGCGAGCAGCTCTGGAACCCGCCGGTGATGCCGAAGGAGAGGAGGCCGAAGCCACTGGTGGTGACGGAACCGGGCGCGTCCGGGTACTTTGCGGGATCATCAAAGCGTCCGGCCTCGGCGTCCGCCGTGATGGCCAGGAGCGCAGCGAGGAGAACGCGGCAGGTCGATCCGAGTCTGAGCGTGCTCACGAAAACCTCCTGCGCTGTTCGGGCAGGCCTCATGAAGCGGCCCGAAAGCCCGCGAAGGCCCGGACTATGAGCATGTCCGGGCCGATCGGCAAGCCCCACAGAGGAGGAGAAGCCCTTCGCTTGTGTCACTCCGTCTCTGGAAGGGTGACCGCTTCGATCTGCAGGTGAACCTGAACCTCGTCACCCAGGACGAGTCCGCCCGTGTCGAGCGTCGTGTTCCATGCCATGCCGAAGGCCTTCCGGTCGAGCGTCGTCGTGGCGGAGAAGCCTCCTGTCGTGCCCCGGCCCCAGGGATCCGGCATGAAGCCAAGTACCTCGACCTGGAAGGTCACGGTTTGCGTGACGCCCATCATCGTGAAGAGCCCATCGACATCCAGTCCGTGGTCGGTCTGGCGAACCTCCCCGGACTGGAAGCGCATCACGCGGTGATGTTCGCTGTCGAAGAAGTCCTCGTTCTGAAGGTGCTTGTCGCGTTTCGCGTTTCCGGTGTCGACGGTGGAGACTTGCACCTCGCCTGAAAAGGAGAGCGTTCCGGCCGGGTCGGCGGGGTCGATGTGCACGACCCCCTCGAATCCCGAGAATGTGCCGTGCACGCGGGAGACGAGATGACGAACGGAAAACCGGACGGTGGAATGAGCGGAATCAACACCCAGGTGCTGGATCTCCGCGAGGCAGGGTACGGACAGCAGCAGGAGCACGGCGGCAATGGCCGCGCGCCGGAAGGCGGGATGGATCATGAAGAAGGGTCCTTTCACTCAGGGGAGGGTGACGCTCCCGCTCACAAGGAACATCAGTGGTGCAAGGATGGTGCAGCGGGCCGGACCGGGTCAAGCACGGTTGCGCCGACGCGGCGGAACATGACAGGATGTTCGTCTGTCATGAGGAGGGAGAATGTCGAGCATTGGATGGGTGCCGGGTCTCCACGCACCGGAGAGTCTGGAGCGAGCGATCGGAGACGCACTGCGCTCGGTGGAACGGGCGGACGCGGTCTCCCGGCTCTGGAGCCGGGACGCCACCCTCTGGAGTGACGACCCCACCGAGATCTCCAACCGGCTTGGGTGGCTGGACACCATGGGGCCCATGGCGGAACGCCTGAACGAGGTGGCTGCCGTTCGCGACACGCTGGCGCGGGGCCACTGCCGCGATGTGGTTCTCCTCGGCATGGGCGGGTCTTCGCTGGCGGCGGAGGTCTTTGCGAATGCGGCCGGGCGCGTGGGTGAGGGGGCGCGGCTCATCGTGCTGGACTCGTCCTCGCCGAACCGGATCCGGCGCGTGGAGTCGGAGCTGGACTTCGCGCGAACGCATGTGCTGGTGGCGAGCAAGTCGGGATCGACGATCGAAGTGGCGACGCTGCTTGCGCGCTTTCGGCAATCGATGGCCGAGGCCGTGGGGGGCGGGTGGGCCGGTCACTTCACCGCGATCACCGATTCGGGATCCCCGCTGGAGAACAGGGCGCGTGAGGAAGGCTTCGCGCATGTGCTCACGAACCCGCCCGATGTGGGGGGGCGGTACAGCGCCATGACCCTCTTCGGCCTCGTGCCGTGGGCGGTGCTGGGGCAGGATCCGCGGGCGCTTCTCTCGGGGGCGTGTGCCATGGCGGCGGCGTGCAGGAAGGAGATCCCGGCAGCGGAGAACCCGGGAGCGCTCCTGGGCGCGGTGATGGGCGGGGCCGCACTCGCCGGGCGGGACAAGCTCACGCTGCGATTTCCGCGGGCGCTGGAGTCGTTGGGTGCGTGGATCGAACAACTGGTCGCGGAGAGCACGGGGAAGGACGGGCGCGGCATCCTGCCGGTGACGGGCGAGCCCCCGGAATCCGTTGCGACCGGAGAGGATCGCATGGTGGTGGAACTCGTCGCGCCGGGAGAAGAGGCGCCGCTTGCCGAGGGAGAGACAGTCTTCCGCATTCCCCTGGCGGGCGCGTGCGACATCGGAGGCGAGATGTTCCGCTGGGAGTTTGCGACCGCGGTGGCGGGTTTCGTGCTGGGAGTCCACCCGTTCGATCAACCGGATGTACAGGCTACCAAACGCGCGACGGGCGAGATCCTTCGGGTCATTGAGTCGGGAGAGTCTCCGCCGTCGGTGGAGGAGTCGGACGCGATGGATGTGCTGGCCACGCTGACCCGGGGCGATGCGGTCGCGCTGACCGTCTTCGGAGATCCCGTCGAACCGGTGGAGCGGGCCATGGCGGAACTGCGCGCAGCCATCTCCGCCCGATGGGGCGTTGCCACGACGCTCGGGTTCGGCCCGCGCTTTCTTCACTCCACCGGGCAGTTGCACAAGGGCGGCCCGGACTCGACGGTGGTCGTGCAGTTTCTCGCGGAGGAAGACAACCTCCCGATCCCGGAGAAGTCCTGGGGGTTCGGAGATCTCCTGGCGGCACAGGCGTCCGGCGATCTGTCGGCGCTTCGCGCGGCAGGGCGGCGGGCCGTGCGCAGCGCGGGATCAGGTTGCGTGGCGGATCAGGCGCGGGCGCTGGCGGAGCGGATCGCGGGCTGACTCCCGGCGAACGCGAGCACGCGGAACTCCCACGGCCCCAGTTCGGGTCGAAGGCATCCTTCCGGGGCCTCTTCGGCAGGGCACTCGCGGGCGTTCCACAGGTCGTGTCCGGAAGCGGGAGGAGGAGGCCAACCCGGCGCGATCTCCAGTTCCGGCGTGCACGGCTCCTCCGAGAGATTCACCACGACAAGGACCACTCGGTCGTCCAGCGTCCACCGATTTCCGAAGACCGTACGGCAGTCGCCGGCATCCACCGGGGTCCATGTGCCCTTGTGGAACGACGGGTCGCGGAGAAGGGCGAAAACGCGGCGATGAAACTCCGCGCGATCCTCGCGGACGATCTCGTGTGCTCTTCCGGAAAGCTGAACCGGAACGCGAATCGTCCGGCCGTCCGCCTGCCCTTCGTGGACAAGGCGCGCGCCCGGAAGCGTCCATGCGAAGACCGTGGCGGCATCCTGGCGCGGAGGTTCGAAGACAGCCGCGGCGCGCGCTTCATCGTGGTTTTCGAGAAAGTGTACGCGGTGAGCGTGAGACGACCGGGGAGCGGAAAGGTGTGCCCGCAAGGCGGGGGGATTCCCGGCCGCCAGGAGATCGAGGAGGCTCTTGTCGTAGGCGAAGTCGAAGCCGGCCTCGTGGAGACGGTCCTCCATCCCCCAGTACGCCTCCGCAATCAGGACGAGTTCAGGGTGGTCGCGCCGGACGGCCGGGATCGCCTCGGCCCAGAAGTCGCCGGGGTCCCGGGAGTCGGTGTCTCCCCATGTCGACAGAAAGACATCCTCCAGCGGAAGCATGGCCATGTCGCAGCGGAGGCCGTCGCACTGCGCCGCCGCGTCGCGCATGACGGCGGTCATTCGCTGCCTTGCTTCCGCGTTTCGGAAGTCGATCTGGCAGGTGTCCGACCAGCCGGGAAAGTGAGGATCGCGTCCGTGTGCAAGGACGATGGCCGGCGCGCTGTCGGAGGCGTGGCGAAACCAGTTTCCGGGCTCATCGGCAAGGTGGTGTTCGCTCCCGCGCACGAGCAGTTGCGGTGCTTCGTCGAGCCAGGGATGGTCGATGCCGACATGGTTCGGAACAAAGTCGAGCACGAGACCCAGACCACGCCGCGCAAGTCTCTCGCGAAGCTGCGCGAGTTCCTCCCGGCCACCGAGAGTCGGGTCCGCTTCGTGGCGCGCGATGGCGTAAGGCGAGCCGGGAACATCGGAGTCGGTCCATCCGGGGAGCGCGCGGTCGTATTCGCCGCGGAGTCCTTGGTGCGAAAGCGCAATCTCGCGTGCGCGAGGCCCGGTCGTCCAGATGCCCATGAGCCAGACACCCTGGAAGCCGTCCGCGGCGATTCGATCCAGCTCGGCGGCCGGGATCTGTCCCAGCGTCAGCGGGCGGCCCGCGTCCCGGGAGAGTTCCCCAAGGAAGACGCGGGTGTTGATCTCCAGCAGGAGGGGGTTCGGGGTGCTTCGGATCGGGCCGGCCATGGGGTTCTCCTCGAGTGCGGATGGAGTCCGGGAGGATAGGCGGCGCGGTCCTGATTGACAATCGCCCTCCATAGGTGATAGTCGAAAGCGGGGGGTATGGCTGTGGACTTTGAGTCGACCGGCGTCGTGATTCTTCTGGAAGTCCGCCCGCTCGGGGGCGCGCTCCAAAGTGTGCCGGACGATCTCGCCCCCGTGCAGGATGCGGCCCGGCGAATGCTGGCGTCTCCCGGCGCGGGAGCTCGCTGGCTGCCCGCGTCCGAGGACGGGCTTGCCGGGCAGATGGATGTCGAAGATGTCGCCGCGGCGCTCCCGCTCCTGCATGCTCTGCGGACCAGTCTTCGGCAGGACCCGGCCGCCGTCCCGCTCGGAATCACTGCGGGGCTGGGCATTGGCGGCGGAGTGGAAGCTTCCGGGCTGGCGGGTGCCGCCTTTCGCTCTCTCGATCAGTCGAAGCGCCCGGGGACACGGGGTCTGACGCCGGATCCGCGCATCAATGCCGGACTGGATGCGCTCTTCAGGACCATGGACTTTCTGGAGACGGGCTGGACCGCGGCTCAGTGGCAGGCCATCCACCATCGCCGAAGCGGTGGCACGCTGATGGAGATCGGAACCGATCTCGGGATCGCGTATCAGAATGTGAGCAAGCGGCTTCTTGCCGCAAACTACCGCCTCTACTGCGAAGTGCTGGAAGGCTGCTCCCGCCTCCTCTCTTGAGCCCTCGCCGCCACGCCTGCGGGTCGCCTCGGATTCTCGTCCCCGTGTCTCAAAACTCTCGCTGGCAGGTGTCCCATGGGATGGTGCGAGGGGATGCACTTCGGCCCTGCGGGGTACCTGCGGAGCCGGGAGTGGGTCCCCGCACCGGGACATCTCCCCACGGAGAGCCGGGGCGCCTTCGGCACAGCAAAGGCGATTCCGGGTGGGAGGGGTCCCTGCGGGGCTCTTGACGCTTTCCGGGCGCGAGCTGGCACAAACCGTGCTTGGAGAGTGGACAGCTTTGGAGTGGAGCGGGGGACGGCGGTCGCCGGGCCCCGGACAGGCTGCCGCGAAATCGGCCGGACTCCGCCCTCTCCACGGCGCCCGCTTTCGAAGGAGGCGTCGGAACGGAAAATGGTGGTCCCCTGCGATGTCCGCGATTCGCGGGCTCCCGGCCTGACTCGCATGGGTATGCTCCCGGGTGCCGCCGCGCGCGGCATCAAAGTGGGGGACCGCCGAACTTCCCACCCTTCGTATCTCGCAGGTTGCGCCCTCCCCGAGCCGATTTCTCTCCGGAATGAACCCAAGGCTTCGATTGACAACCCCGCCTCATCCGGCTAAACCCTGAAGGGTCATGGCGCGAGGAGAACCCATTCTCCTGCGTCTCTCCGGGTGATCGCCTTGAGCGGAGTCCCGGGAGGAAGGGGGGCACCCTTGGAAGGTCAGGCCCTCGGGCTGATCGAGACGCGCGGTTATGTGGGGCTGATCGAGGCCTCGGACGCCATGGTGAAGGCGGCCCGCGTGACACTCACAAGGTATGAGAAGGTCGGATCCGGACTCGTGACCACACTGGTCCGGGGTGATGTGGGCGCGGTCAAGGCGGCCGTGGCCGCGGGCGTCGAGGCGGCGGAGCGGGTCGGGGAACTGGTGAGCAGCCATGTGATTCCGAGTCCGCATTCCTCGCTTGAGGATATCCTCTTGAAGTAGTCGAATGCCTGCCCCCAAGGGCGGGTCCGCCGTGCGGGATGTCGAACCCGCGCACCGGGAGGTTTTGTGATGGAGGCTCTGGGGCTGATTGAAACGCGCGGTTTCGTGGCTCTCGTGGAGGCATCGGACGCCATGGTCAAGGCGGCGAATGTCACCCTTGTGGGATACGAGAAGATTGGGGGCGGGTATGTGACCGCCGTGGTGCGGGGGGATGTGGCAGCCGTGAAGGCCGCGACCGACGCCGGCAGTGCCGCCGCCAACAAGGTGGGTGAGCTGGTCACCGTCCATGTGATCCCGCGTCCGCACGCCAATGTGGAGAACATCCTGCCGGTCGGGCAGGAGGCACCTGTCCAGGCTTAGTCTTTGCGGCAGGGGTCGGAGGTCTGAATGACGCTGGGAAGAGTTGTGGGCACCGTGGTGGCCACTCGCAAAGAAGACCGTCTGTCAGGCTTCACCTTGCAGGTCGTGGAGGGGCTCGGGCTTGACATGAAGCCGACGGGAGCCTTTGTCGTGGCGGTGGATGCCGTCGGGGCCGGAGCGGGAGAGATCGTCCTGACGGCCGCGGGAAGTTCAGCCCGACTGACCGAGCAGACTCTTGATGCTCCTGTGGACGCAGTGATCATGGCCATTGTGGATGCACTGGAGACTCACGGAGAGGTCGTCTACGACAAGGCGCGGCCCGGGGTCGGCGCCTGACCCGACGAGGGGGAGCGGTGGCAACGGACACGCGGCGGATCGACTCCATCGTGGGAGAGGTTCTCGCGAGGCTGGAAGCCGAGGGTCTCGTCGGAGGGGAGACAGCCTCCGCAAACGCTCCTGTGCAGCCCTCGCGGCCCGCAGCATCCACGACGGGTCATGCCGTTTTCGAGACCACAGAAGAGGCCGTGGCAGCGGCGAGACGCGCCTTCCTTGATCTGGCGGAAACCACGCTGGAGGATCGGGAGAAGTG
Source organism: Gemmatimonadota bacterium (assembly GCA_030747075.1). Lineage (NCBI taxonomy): Bacteria > Pseudomonadati > Gemmatimonadota > Gemmatimonadota bacterium. Next base: position 65,632 of record JASLLL010000005.1, on the reverse strand, counting down.
GATCGCGGCCATCCGCCACACCACGGAGACCCATGCGGCGGAGCTGTCGGAGCTGGCCGTTCGCGAGACCGGCCTCGGGCGTGTGGAAGACAAGGTCATCAAGAACCTCCTGGTGGCCCGCAAGACCCCCGGCATTGAAGACCTCGCCCCGTGGGCCCGGACGGGAGACCACGGACTCACGCTGGAGGAGCGTGCGCCGTACGGAGTCGTGCTTTCGGTCACCCCCTCCACGAATCCGTCAGAGACGGTGATCAACAACGGCATCGGAATGCTGGCGGGGGGCAACGCCGCGGTATTCGCTCCGCATCCGGGCGCGAAGGAGACTTCGCTCCGAACGGTGCGCCTTCTGGAAGAGGCCGTCCGCAACGAAGGCGGCCCTCCGAATGTCTTCACCACTCTCGCGGAACCGTCCATCGAGGGAACGCAGGCACTGATGCGCGACGAGACGGTTCGCCTCATCGTCGTGACGGGCGGCGCGGGGGTTGTGAAGGAAGCGATGAGTGTGGGCAAACGGGCCATCACCGCCGGACCCGGCAATCCGCCCGTGGTGGTGGATACCACGGCGGATCTGGATCTGGCGGCGTGGGGGATTGTCCGGGGTGCCTCGCTGGACAACAACATCATCTGCACGGACGAGAAAGAGGTCATCGTGGTCGATCGCGTCGCCCGGGATCTGATGGATCGTCTGTCCGCCGAGGGTGCTTACGAGTTGACCGGAACAGAACTGGATGCCGTCCGTCGAGTCGTCCTTGCGGAAGACCGCGGCGACGGGTGTGCATCCGTTCCCAACCGGGAACTGATCGGCCGGGACGCGGGCGTCATCCTGGACGCGGCCGGAGTCGACGGCCCGACCGACACGCGGCTTCTGGTCGCTGAAGTGGATGCCGGACATCCCTTCCTCTGGTCGGAACTCATGATGCCGGTGCTGGGGATCACCCGCGCTCGGGATGTCGACACCGCCATCGACTTCGCGCGGGAGGTGGAAGGAGGCAACCGCCACAGCGCTTCCATCTATTCGCGGAACATCGAGAAGCTTTCGCGCATGGCCCGGGTCATCGACTGCTCGATCTTCGTGAAGAACGGTCCACACTACAAGGGACTGGGCGAAGGCGGAGAGGGCTATACCAGCTTCACCATCGCCAGTCCGACCGGAGAGGGCATGACCACTGCGCGGGACTTCACCCGGTTCCGTCGCTGCACGCTCGTCGATTCCTTCCGCATCGTGTGACCGTGAACTCCCCCACGCTGTCTGACCTGTTCGCCTGGGGAGGGATTCCCCGGCGGCTTCCCCGCACGGATTCGCGGGAGGCCGGGCCGGTGGTCGTGACGGTCGTGGACGCCGCTCCGGGGCAGGCCTCGGAGACGGCGCTCCTGACGGAGTGTCCCGAGGATCTCGTGGCGGGCGCGGGCGTTCTCGGAGAGGGATGCGGCGGCGCCCCGGTGTTCATCGCCTCAGTCGGAGCGGAAGAGGCGCAGGCACAGACGCTCGAAGCTCTGGTGGCGCGCTGCGGGCGGATCGCGACGATGGAACTTCCGGATCTCTATCCGATGGGAGAGGAGTCCGCCCTGCGGACATGGCTCTCCGCAACGCCGCGTCTTGAAGGCATTCCCGCAGGCGCGTTTCGCATCTTTCCCGCATGGGTTGCGGTGGCGGCCGGGCACGCGAGGCGCGGTCGTGTTCTGCTCGACGCATGGGTGACGGTTGCCGGAGATGTGCGCAGTCCGGGCACTTTTCGCGTTCCCCTTGGCACGACGGTTGCCACGCTTGCGCGGATGGCGGGAGGGCGCAAGTCACCCGATGCGGTGGCGTTCGCCTGGAGCGGGAGTCGTGGGCGAGCGGTCGGAACGCGACACGGCATTTCCGCCGGGGAGGGTGCGATGATCTTCCTTCCGCCCGATCACCCACTGGCCGAAGGGGAGGCGCGCTCCTTCAACAGCGCGCTCTCTCGCGTGGAAGCGGGCTGCTCCCGCTGCTTCCTGTGCAACACCATCTGCCCGGCTGCCGATGCGGGGGTGCGGCCGCGAAGCCTGGTGGACGCTCTTCGCTGGCCGGGGCGGGATGGAGGACCGTATCCTCCGAGCGCGTCCGGATCGTGTCTGGAATGCCGATTGTGCGATACCGTCTGTCCGTCGGCGATTCCGGTGGGTAGACTCGCATCGGAAGTCGCGCAGCGTGTTCGTTCGCAAGGGGTGCGGCAGCGGTCGCCGTCAGCGGTTCGCTTCGTCCCGCGCGAGGCGTTCGCACGCAGGCTCGGGATCGGAGGAGCGGTGGAGGCCCGGACCGATGTCCGCGACCGGATCGGGCGCGTTCGCCTGTCGCTGGCCCAAGAGGACGGACTCCGCGTCTCGGCGGTCGTCCGGACTGGGGAGGATGTCTGGAAGGGGCAGGTGGTCGCCCGAGGCGGGGACGGGGAGCAGGAAGTGCGCATTCACGCGCCCTTCTCGGGGAGAGTTCGCGCGTTGAATGGTTCGCTGACGCTGGTAAGGGAGAGAGCGTGAAGACGGTCGAGGATGCGCTGGGGCTTCTGGAGTATTCGTCCATTGCGGCCGGAGTGCGTGCGGCGGACGAAGTACTCAAGACCGCTCGCGTGGCTCTGCTTCGAGCGTCGCCCGTTTCCCCCGGCAAGTTTCTCGTGATCTTCGGTGGGGGGGTGGCGGAGGTGGAGGCCTCGCTGGACAGCGGTCGATCGGTGGCACCCGGCTGCATCCTGGACGAACTTCTCCTTGCGCGTGTGCACCCGGAGGTGCCGCCCGCCATTGGCCGGGGGCCGTCCGCGCTGAAGGTGGGCGAGGCGATCGGGATCGTGGAGACCTTGACGGTGGCATCGGCGATTGTCGGAGCGGACGCGGCCGCCAAGGCCGCGACGGTGAGCGTTCTGGAACTGGGGGCCGGTCGCGGGATCGGCGGCAAGGGCTTCTTCACGCTGACCGGAGATGTCGCCGCGGTGCAGGCGGCCGTGGAAGCGGCGCGTGCGCCCATTGATGAACGCGGCTTTCATGTTCGAACCGAGGTTCTCGCGGGTCCGCATCCGGAACTGGCGGCGCGGGTGGGGAGGATGCTCACCGAAAGCACGGACGAGGGGGGTGCCGGATGAATCTGGCGCGCGTCATCGGCACCGTCTGGGCGACGCGGAAGAACCCTCGCCTGGAGGGCTTCCGATTCCTCGTAATCCAGCCGGAGGACGAGCGCGGGAAGACAAGCGGCGCCCCGTTGATCGCGGCGGATCAGGTGTCCGCTCGCGCCGGGGACCGCGTGTTCTTTGTGTTGTCCCGCGAGGCCGCGAAGGCATTCCCCGGGAAGTGTGCGCCGGTGGATGCGGCGATTCTCGGGATCGTCGACGATCTCTCCGTTGAGGAAGAGCTGTGCCCGGAGGAGGACGCGTGAAACTCGGGCAGGTCATCGGGAGCGTTTGGGCCACCGCGAAGGAGGAAACACTCGCCGGGCGAAAGCTCCTGCTGGTGCGCCCGATGGACGCGACCGGCGTGCTTCGGGGGGCAGCGTATCTGGCGGTGGATACCGTGGACGCCGGCGTCGGGGACGAAGTCCTCGTCCTGGATGAAGGGAACTCGGCCGGACAGGTGCTCGGCCTCGACCAGCCGCCCATTCGCACCGTGATTGTCGGTGTAGTCGACCACCACCCGTGGAGGGTTCCTGAGAAGTGACCACTCCTGAAGAAGTTCGCCGGGAGATCGTTCGCGTCTGTGCGCGGCTGGACACCCGGCAGTATGTCGCGGGCACCGATGGCAATGTCTCTGCGCTGCTCGGCCAGGAGGACACCCTCCTGATCACGCCGTCCGGCCGCGCCAAGGGGGAGATGGTCGCGGAGGACCTGCTCCTTCTGGGTCGCGCCGGGAAGGTGCGGGAAGGGCGCGGCACTCCTTCTTCCGAGACAGGGATGCATCTTCGCATCTATGATCTCCGGCCGGATGTGAAGGCGGTGGTTCATGCCCACCCGCCGGTGGCGACCGGCTTTGCAGCGGCCGGGGCGGACCTGTCGGAATGTGTCCTGCCGGAGGTCATCCTGGGGCTCGGGGGGGTGCCGGTCGCCGCATACGGCACGCCGGGGACCGAGGATCTGTCCCGGTCGCTGGATCCGTGGATCGCCGATCACGACGCGGTTCTTCTGGCGAATCACGGTGTGGTGACCGTGGGGAGTTGCGTTTCCAGCGCGTACCGCCGGATGGAGACGGTCGAACACGCGGCGCGGGTTCTCCTGGTGGCGCGGCTGTTGGGTGGGGCGCATCCGCTGGGCAGGGAGCAGGTGGAGCGCCTTCTTGATGAGAGAGGGCGACACGGGATACGCGAGGGGCTGGCTTCCTGCGGGGTGTCGACTCCCCGGAGTGGCGGGTTGTCCGACGCGGATCGGCAGCTCGCGGCCACGATTGCGGACCGCGTTCGCGATTCCCTTCGCGGGGACTCGAACAGGTAAGGACATCTCCAGGGAAAGAGGAGGCAGGGAACCAATGCTGTGGAGTCGCGCGCTGATCCCCACCATGAAAGAGGTCCCCTCGGACGCGGAGATCCCTTCGCATCGTTTGCTTCTCCGGGCGGGAATGATGCGAAGAGTCGGCTCCGGCTTGTACACCATGCTTCCGCTTGGGTGGCGATCGGTGCTGAAGGTAGAGGCCATTGTCCGCGAGGAGATGAACCGGGCCGGTGCGCAGGAAGTCCGCATGCCCGTTCTTTCGCCGGAGGATCTCTGGAAGGAGACGGGGCGCTGGGATGTTTACGGGAAAGAGATGATGCGAATGGAGGATCGGCATGGCCGCTTCTTCGCGCTGGGACCGACCCACGAAGAAGTGATCACCGATCTTATCCGGACCGAGGTTTCGTCCTATCGGCAGCTGCCGGTGAATCTCTACCAGATCCAGACCAAGTTCCGCGACGAGATCCGGCCTCGATTCGGCTTGATGCGGGCACGCGAGTTCGGCATGAAGGACGCGTACAGCTTCCATGAAACCGAAGACTGCCTGGCCGAGACCTATCGGAAGATGCACGAAGCTTACACACGGATTTTCACGCGATGCGGGTTGGAGTTTCGCGTGGTGGAGGCGGATTCCGGCGCGATCGGGGGAGAGGTCTGCCACGAGTTCATGGTGCTGGCGGAGTCCGGAGAGGCGACGATTCTCTTCAGCGAGGAATCCGGCTACTGCGCTTCTGACGAACGCGCGGACCGGTTGGATCCGGGGGGCGAGTCGCCCGAAGGGAGTGCGGATCTTGCGGAAGTGGACACGCCCGGGCTGAAGTCCGTGGATGAGGTGGCGGCGTTCCTCGGTGTCGAGCCGGGGCGACTGGTGAAGACGCTGGTTTACGAGACGGAGGATGGCCCGGTGGTTGCACTGGTCAGTGGCGATCGGGATGTCAACGAGGGCAAGCTGGCGCGCTTCCTCGGGAAGCGGGTGGAGCTGGCTTCTCCGGAAGTGATCACGCGCGTCACGAAGGCCCCGGTCGGATTCGCGGGTCCGGTGGGACTCTCCGGGGTGCGCGTGATCGCGGACTACTCCGTGCGGGGCATTGCGGACGGAGTGACCGGTGCCAACCGGGAAGATGCGCACTTCACGGGGGTGAACCCTGGACGGGACTTCGACCCGGACGACTGGTGTGATATTGCGACGGCTCGCGCCGGAGACCTGTGCCCGCGCGGGGGGGGACCGATGCAGGCGATCCGGGGGATCGAGGTCGGCCACATCTTCAAGCTGGGGACGAAGTACTCCGGGGCGATGGGGGCGCAGTTTCTTGACAAGGACGGCAAGAACCGGACGAGTGTCATGGGGTGCTATGGCATCGGGACGACGCGGACGGTGGCGGCGGCTGTGGAGCAGAACCACGACGAGAACGGCATCATCTGGCCCGTGGCTCTGGCTCCGTATGAGGTGACCGTCACGCCGGTCAAGGCCGCGCATGAGGAATCGATGATCGCGGCACGGACCATCGCTGACGCGCTTCCCGCGGACGAGACATTGCTGGACGATCGCTCTGGCCGGCCGGGCGCGAAGTTCAAGGATGCGGACCTGGTGGGCAGCCCCGTGCGGGTGACCATCGGAGAGCGGAATCTCGCGGAAGGACTGGTTGAGGTGCGGCGCCGACGCGACGGTCAGGTCGAGAAGGTCTCCGTGGAGTCCGCGCCGGAGGTGGTGGCGCGGATGCTGAACGAAGAAACCCCCCGGGTATAAGCCGGGGGGTCTGAATTCAGGCAGCGTGGGCCGGTCAGTCCGTCTTCCGAGCCAGTTCGAGAGCCAATCGGCTCTTCCGGCGATCCGCCTGGCGGCGGTGGATGACATTCCGGCTGGCAGCGCGGTCCAGAACGGAGCAACTCCGGGTGAACAGGTCCCGGGCTTCCTCGCCGCTGGCTTCGCGGAACTTGCGCACGATGGTTCGGAGTGCGCTGCGAATGGCGCGATTGCGTTCATTGGCCGTCTTGGTCTGACGCAGGCGCTTTTCGCACGACTTGTGCTGGGGCATAAGTAGAGCCTCTCCAAGCGTGAGTTTCGATATCCCTATACGGACCGATGGATTCTAGGGGGGAGTTCGGGGCGGGTCAAGCGTCATTTGACGACTGCGGCGGAAACGTGGAATGTCCACTGTCAGCGGGGAGGGACGCGATGGAGGGGGGCGGGATCCGGCCGGTAACCCGGCAGGCGACGGGAATCGGGGCCGCGACGCTTCTGAGCCGGGTATTCGGGCTGGCGCGGGACACCGCCTTTGCCGTTCTTTTCGGGACGGGCTTTGTCGCCGATGCCTTCAATCTGGCGTTTCTCCTGCCGAACTTCTTTCGCCGCATCGTCGGCGAGGGGAACCTCAATCCAGCCTTCGTCCCCGTCTTCACCGAGGTCCGGGAGCGCCGGGGGGACCGGGCCGGAGGGGTCCTTCTCCGGCGTGTGGCCGGGTCTCTCTTCGGGGTGCTCCTTGTCCTGACGCTGGCGGGAGAGTTCCTTGCGGAACCGCTCGTGCGCCTGTACGCGCGGGACTGGTCGGCGGATCCGGCCGCGTTCGACTACGCCGTCAGACTGTTGCGTATCCTGTTTCCGTATCTCCTGTTCGCTGGGGGAGCGGCGCTGGCGGGGGCTGCGCTCAACAGCCTCCGTCATTTCCGGATTCCTGCGCTGGCTCCGATTCTCCTGAATCTGTCGTTTCTGTCGGCCGCGGGCGTGGCGGTGCTTCGCGGGGGAAGTCTGGAGAGCCGCGCGGTCGTCTTCGCCCTCGGAGGGCTGGCGGGGGGGCTTCTGGCCTGGTTCGCCCACTTCCCGGTCATGCGCCGACTGGGGCTTCCCATTACGCCCGCATGGAAGCCGTCCGATCCGGATGTGAGGCGGATCGGAGCTCTCATGCTGCCGGGGCTGTTGGCGTTCGGCGTGACGCAGGTGAATCTGCTGGTCGACACGCTGTTGGCACTCCGGCTGGAGGAAGGTTCGCTCTCCGCGCTGCGTCTCGGAAACCGCGTGACCCTTCTCCCGATGGGCGTCATCGGCGTGGCCATATCGACGGCGGCGCTTCCGGACCTCTCCATGCGCGCGGCACGGGGTGACCTTGCGCAACTTCGCGAGGGGCTCGCGCATTCGCTGCGACTTCTGTTTGCGCTCCTTCTGCCGGCGGCGGCGGGGCTCATGATCCTGTCGGAGCCGATCGTGCGCCTCCTCTTCCAGTACGGGGAGTTTACCGCGGCGCATTCCACGCCGATGACGGCGGGAGCTGTCGCGTTCTACGCGCTGGGTCTGCCGGCGTTCGGGCTGGTGAAGGGGCTGGCGCAAGGGTACTACTCCGTGCAGGACACGAAGACGCCGGTACGGATCGCGTGTGTGGCGATGGGGACGAACATTGTGCTGAACTTCGCGCTGGTGGGCCCCATGGGGTTGCGTGGCCTGGCGCTGGCGACCTCGCTGGCGGCGTGCCTCAACACCGGCCTTCTCCTTGCGGGATTGCGCGGCCGGATCGGGCTGCGGGGACGCGGGGCGCTGACGGGCTCCGTCGTCCGGACGCTGGCCGCGACCCTTGCGCTGGGCGTGGGTTGTGTGGCGGGCGCAGCCCTGGGAGCGCCGGTGGGGCGCGTCGGAGAAGTGGCGGGCGGCGTGGTGGGCGGACTGAGTCTGTGGCTCGTCGCGGGGCGTCTGCTGCGCCATCGTGAACTGGCCGACGTGGTCGCGGTCTTCCGGAGACGAGCGGGGCGGCAGTGAGCGAGGCGAGTTCCTCCGCCGTCCGGCGGAAGCGTCTGGCGCGAGAGGCGGCCGAGCTTCCGCGGGCACCGGGCGTCTACCTCTTCCGGGATGACGAGGGAGCGGTCATCTATGTCGGGAAGGCGAAAGTTCTTCGCACGCGAGTTCGAAGTTACTTCGCGCCCACCGCGGACCCCGCCGTCAAGGTGAAGCGCACGGTGTCGCAGACCGACTCGGTGGAGACCATCGTCACGAGAACCGAGGTCGAAGCGCTGCTTCTGGAATACAACCTGATTCGCGAATACCGACCCCGGTACAATGTGGTGTACCGGGACGACAAACGCTATCCGTACCTGAAGGTGACGCTCGGGGAACCGTATCCTCGCGTGGTTCCGACGCGCGAGGTGGTCGAGGACGGCAGTCGGTATTTCGGGCCGTACACCGATGTGGGATCCATGCGAAGTGCGCTGCGTGCGCTGGGGGCGGCCTTTCCGCTGCCGACCTGCCGGATCCGCCTGACGGAGGGCATGTCCGAGCGAGGTTGCCTGGACCATCAGCTGGGGAGGTGTGTGGCCCCGTGTCGCGGAGATGGGGATCCGGCGGAGTACCGGAGAATCGTGGAGGAGGTGATGAGCTTCCTCGGCGGCCGGGGCGTGGGCATTCTCTCGGCGCTGGAAGAGGACATGGCGCGGGCGTCCCGGGATCGTCGCTATGAGGAGGCGGCGCGCATCCGCGATCGACTTCGCTCTCTCCGAAGCACTCTCGAAACCCAGCATGTCACTCTCGGGCGTGGGAATCTCGACGCGCTCGGTTTTGCGCGGGACGGCAGCCGGGGCACGGGCGTTCTCATTCATCTGCGGGAAGGGCGCGTCGTGGGGAGGGATCGATTGGATGTGGAGTGCGGCCCGGAGGATTCCCCGGCGGAGGTGGCGCGCGTTCTTCTGCTCGGGTTCTATCGTTCCAGATCCACCATTCCGCCACAGATCCTGCTGCCTGCCCGGGTTGCGGACGCGCCCGTCCTTGAGAGCTGGCTGGGGGAGAGGGCCGGTCGTCGCGTTCGCCTTCGGGTGCCCAGCCGCGGCGACGGCGCGAGGCTTCTGGAGATGGCCGACCACAATGCGGCGGTGGCGGTGGGGGCGGGTGCGGAACGGGTGGAAACGCGGGACGCGGCGCTCGTCGAACTGGCGGCGGTGCTGGGGCTCCCGGGGCTCCCGGGCCGGATCGAGGGGTTCGACATCTCCCATGTGCAGGGTCGAGATGCGTATGCATCGCTGGTGGTGTTCCGGGGAGGGCAGCCGTCGCGTGCGGAATACCGTACCTTCGGCATTCGAACTGCCGCGCGGGCAGACGACCCGGGCGCGATCGGGGAAGCCGTGGGGCGGCGCGCGAAGACGGCCCGGGAAGAGGGGACGATTCCCGATCTCGTGCTGGTCGATGGTGGAGAGGCACAACTGGAGGCGGCGCGGCGGGCGCTGATGGAGGCGGGGCTCGGCGGCGTGCCCGTCGCGGCGCTGGCCAAGCGCGAGGAAGTCGTGCGCCTGGCGGGAAGTCCGGGCGAGGTGTGTATGAAGGAAGGCGATCACGCGCTGGCACTGCTTCAGAGAGTCCGCGATGAGTCGCACCGGTTTGCCCGAAGAGCGCATCTCCGAAAGCGCGGGAAGCGAATGCGGGAGAGCGCCCTCGACGGCATTCCCGGGATCGGGCCGAAGCGGCGGCGGGCTCTTCTGCGTGCGTTTGGCTCACCGGAGGGGCTGCGCCTTGCCGGGCGCGAGGGAATCGCCGCCGTCCCGGGGATCGGGGTCGAACTGGCTCGCGCAATCTGGGAACGGATGTCCGGAGACGCATCATGAAGCTGGAGGACGCGAAGCGGCGCTTTCTGGATGAACTCTCGGTTGAACGGGGTGCGTCGAAGAACACGCTGGACGCGTACCGTCGGGATCTTGCGGCGTATGTGGAGGCACTGCGGAAGCGCGAGGTGGTCGAAGTGGAGCATGTCACCCCGACACTCGTGGCCGAGTTCCTGGAGTCCGAGACGAAGCGGGGGCGCGCGCCCACCACGGTTCGCAGGAGACTGAGCGCAGTGCGGGGACTTCACCGAAGCGCGCTTCGCGCCGGGCTCGCGGGGGAGGATCCGACGCGCGAAGTCGTGGGGCCTCGGCGCACGCGGAAGCTCCCGGGTGCGTTGACGGTGCCGGAAATCGAACGCCTGCTCGCGGCGGTGCCGAAGGAAGGCCCATTGGCCCTTCGTGACACGGCTCTTCTGGAGTTCGGTTACGCGACCGGCCTGCGGGCGTCGGAGATGGCCTCGGTGAATGAGGGAGATCTGGACGAAGAGCCGGGACTTGTTCGCGTTCGAGGCAAGGGAGAAGTGGAACGCCAGGTCCCGGTAGGGCGCATCGCCCGCCATGCGGTGGAGGCGTGGCGGCGGAAGGGGAGGCCTTCGCTTCTTCGGGGCAGGCGCGAAGACGCGCTGTTTCTGAACGCGCGCGGGGGGCGTCTCTCTCGTGCGGGAATCTGGCTTGCGATTCGGCGTCACGCGCGAGCGGCCGGGCTGGGCGGGAGTGTGTCTCCCCATACTCTGCGGCACTCCTTCGCGACTCATCTGCTGGAGGGAGGGGCGGACCTGCGCGTCGTTCAGGAGCTTCTGGGCCATGCAGACCTGTCCACGACGCAGATTTACACGCGAGTGGACACGACGCTCCTCTCCGAGGTCCATAGAAGCGCCCATCCTCGTGAGCGGGCCCGAAGGTCGTGACGCTCTTCCACGCTGCCCCTGTCCCACGGAGGCGGTGAAACTGCGGACTGGCGCAGGTGAGGGCATGCGGGTAATCTCCGCGGCAACGCAGAGTTCAAGAACCCGCGCCCAACTGAGGAAGTCCCATGTCCACGGAAGAGCAGGTCCTTGCTCCGCCCGCCGGAAAGGTGGTCGAAGCCGTGGAGGCGCGGCCCGGGACCGCCCTCTCCGCCGAGGTGGACTCCCCGGTTCGGGGCGACGGCTACCGAGTGTCGCTGGATCAGTTCGAAGGGCCGCTGGATTTGCTTCTGCATCTGATCAAACGGGACGAAGTGGACATTCACGATATTCCCATCGCCCACATCACGGAGCAGTTTCTGCTCTCCATTCAGGATGTGGAGTCGCTGGACCTGGACTTCGCGGGGGAGTTCCTCCTGATGGCGGCCACGCTGATGCGCATCAAGAGCCGCACGCTGATCCCGCGTGAAGACGAAGACCTGGAAGACGAGGAAGAAGATCCTCGCGCGGAACTGGTCCGCCGCCTTCTGGAATACCGGGAGTTCAAGAAGGTTTCGGAACTGCTGGGAGACCGGGAACAGGAATGGCGCGGCATCTTTGAGCGAGGGCCAAGCGCCCTTCCCGAGGCAGAGGACCCGGGAACGGAGAGTTTGGATCTGACGATGCTGGAGCTGTATCGCGCGTTTCGAACCGTCCTTTCGAACCGCCCGGACGACACACCTTTCACGCTGGAGCCGGAGGAGTATTCGGTGGAGGAGAGGACGGAGGCCATTCTGGCGGAGTGTGACCGGAACTCGGAGGGCGTGAGTTTTGCCCGCCTCTTCGAGGGAACCCCCAGCCGGGCCAATGTCATTACGACCTTTCTGGCGCTCCTGGAACTGATTCGGAAGAGAGTGCTGGCCGTGAATCAAGCGGATCTGTTTGGCGAAATCTGGCTGAGGAGAACGGAGGTTGGAATCCCTGATGACGCATGAAGAAGTCCAGGAGAAGTCGAAGGAACGGGAACCCGTCGTGGAAGAAGCTTCGCTTCCGGTGAAGGACATGCCGGTCGCGGAGGCGTCTGCGGAATCCGTGGATGCGGGGTATGTGGAACCTGCGGCTCAGGTGTCCGCGCCCGGGGGATCGGTGGCGGAGCCGGTGGATGGGGCCGGTCCCGCAGTGACCGAGACGGTAGAGGCGCTTCTCTTCTCCTGCGAAATCCCTCTTGCGCCGCGTCGCCTTGCGGATCTGTGCGGAGCGGAACGCAAGGATGTGCTTCGGGCAATCGATGAACTCAATCTTGCGTATGCAGAGTCAGGGCGCGTGTTTCGGATTGTAGCGCTTGCGGGCGGATTTCGGATGGTGACGGTGTCCGGCTTCTCCGAACTCCTGACGCGCCTGCACAAGGAGAAGATCCCTTCCCGCCTCTCGCGGGCGGCCCTGGAGACGCTCTCGATCGTCGTGTTCAAGCAGCCGGCGACTCGTGCGGAGATTGATGCCATTCGCGGAGTCACTTCCACGGACAGCGTCCTCCGGCACCTTCTGGAGCGAAAACTGGTTCGCATTGCAGGGCGTGCCGATGCTCCCGGGCGTCCACTTCTCTATACGACCACTCGGGAGTTCCTCGTCTACTTCGGGCTGGAGAATGTGTCGGACTTGCCCGGGACCGCGGAACTGGAATCTCTTCTGGCTGGAGAACTCCCCGAAGGGACACTGACCGAAAATGGTGCGGCTTCGGAAGAGCCGGACGCCTTCGACGAAATCCCACCCGGCGACATGAGCGAAGATCCGGAAACGGCTTCCACGGCGGGACAGGAATCCTCGTCTCACTCCGGGAGGGAGTCGGGCACGGTTGATGACTCAGGCGCTCAGGCTTAACCGGTTCCTTGCACGGGCGGGAGTCGCTTCCCGTCGCCGGTGCGATGCTCTCATCTCCGAGGGGCGGGTGACCGTCAACGGCGAGGTCGTGTCCGAACTGGGAGGCCGGATCCAGCCGGACAGCGATTCGGTGTGCGTGGACGGGAAGGTCGTGACGGCAGAGGAAGAATCGGTCTCCCTGGCGTTCCACAAGCCCCCCAATGTCCTCGTGGCCGCGGTGGATCCCCGGGGGCGGCGGATTGTGATGGACTTTCTCACGGAGGTTCCCGTGCGTGTCTTCCCCGTGGGGCGTCTGGACTTCCGGAGCGAAGGCTTGCTTCTCTTTACCAATGACGGGGATCTGGCCTACCGTCTGGCCCACCCGGCGTTCAAGGTGGAGAAGGTTTACCTGGTGGAGGTGCTGGGGGGAGTCGCTCCTGCGGTGGTGGATGCCCTCCGACGAGGCGTTCGCCTTGAAGACGGGCCGACACAGCCGGCGCGCGTACGCATCGTGGAGCGCGAAAAGAGATTCACCCGCCTGGAGGTCACGCTTCGGGAAGGGCGCAAGAGACAAGTTCGGAGGATGTTCGCTTTGTTCGGTCTGGAAGTGACGCGCCTTGTGCGCACTCAGGTGGGCTCGTTGACCATGGGCTCTCTGGCGCCCGGTAAGTGGCGGCCCTTGACGGAGACGGAACTGGACGGCCTTCGAAGTGCTGTGTTCGGTCCCGAGCTTGCGTCCGGGGAGGATGTCTCGTGATTCTCATTCTCTCTCCAAATGTGACACAGAAGAACATCGACGCGCTGCTGGACCGGCTGACCGCGCTGGGCGCGCAGGCGCATGTGGCTCATGGCGCGGATCGCGTGGTCGTCTCTGTGGAGGGAGACATGGAGACCCTCCGCGGTTCACAACTGGAGGCGCTTCCCGGGGTGGAGCGCGTGGTGGCCACCGCCAAGCCCTACAAGATGGCGAGCCGCGAGTTTCGCGGGGAGAAGACCGTCATCAAGGCGGGGAAATCGCGGGCGGGGGGCAAGAAGGTCGTCGTCATGGCGGGGCCGTGCTCCGTGGAGTCGCGGGAGCAGTGCTTCACCATCGGTGATGCCGTGGCGAAGGCGGGTGCCACCGTCTTTCGGGGCGGAGCCTTCAAGCCGAGGACCTCCCCGTATTCGTTCCAGGGGCTGGGCGAGGAAGGGCTGCAGATCCTTGCCGAAGTTCGAGAGAGGACCGGCCTGGCGATTGTGACGGAAGTCATGGACACGCGCGATGTTGAGTTGGTCTGCGAATATGCGGACATTCTCCAGATCGGTGCGCGGAATGTTCAGAACTTCAGCCTTCTGAACGAAGTCGGCCGGACGCGCACGCCCGTCTTCCTGAAGCGCGGGCTGATGACCACGATCAGCGAGTTCCTGATGTCGGCGGAGTATGTCATGTCGAACGGGAATGAGAATGTGATCCTCTGCGAACGCGGGATCCGCACCTTCGAGACGGCGTTGCGCAACACGCTGGATGTTTCGGCCGTGCCGTTGCTGGAGTCATTGACGCACCTCCCGATCTTTGTGGACCCGAGTCACGCCGTGGGGACCTGGCGATTTGTGATGCCGATGGCGCGGGCCGCGGTGGCCGCCGGTGCGGACGGACTGATGATCGAAGTCCACGATTCGCCGGAAACGGCATTCTCTGATGGCGTCCAGTCGCTGCTTCCCGAGCGGTTCGCGGAAGGGATGACGGATCTCCGAAAGGTCGCCCGCGCGGTGGGCCGCGGGCTGTGACGGCCCTGCGGAGAGCCGCCCCGTGCGTGACGGGTCGAGTCCGCCCCCCCGGAGACAAGTCACTTTCTCATCGTGCGCTCCTGTTTGCGGCCTTGTCAGGGGAATCCGTGCGGCTGACCGGGCTCAATCCTGGCGAAGATGTCGCCTCCACTGCCGGGGCGCTGGCGGCTCTGGGTGTCCGCGTTCAGAGAGAGGGCGGGGCATGGACTGTCATTGGGCGCGGGGGTGCGCGCGCGACAGAGTCCCCTTTCAGAAAGCCCGGCCGTAGCATTGACTGCGGGAACTCCGGCACCACGATGCGCCTCTTGGCGGGAGTCCTGGCCGCGTGCCCCTTTCGTTCGCGGCTTACCGGTGACACCTCGCTCGTGCGGCGCCCCATGTCGCGGGTTGCGGTCCCCCTCCGGCGCATGGGTGCGAAGGTGGAGGGAGTCGCGGGTGCCGGGGCGGAGATTATGCCGCCGCTGTGCATTCAAGGGGGTGCGCTTCGCGGCGGGCGCTTTTCGCTCCCCGTAGCCAGCGCGCAGGTCAAGTCGGCCATTCTCCTCGCCGCGCACGGGGCGGAAGTGGCGGTGGACATTGTCGAACCCGGCGCATCCCGGGACCATACGGAGCGAATGATGGACGCACTGGGGCTGCCCATACGCCGGGAGAAGGGGCGAGCCCGACTTCGCGCGGGGGGGAGCCTCGCGTCCCCGTCGGGGCGCGTCCCGGCCGACCCTTCCGCCGGGGCATTCCTGGCCGCCGCGGCCGCCGCGCTCCCGGGGTCGGACCTGTGGCTGGAGGGCATCTGCCTGAACCCGACGCGTCTGGGGTTCTATCGAGTGTTGTCCCGCATGGGGGCCCGCATCGACATGGTGGAGTTGCGCCGCTGGTGCGGGGAGCCGGTCGGGAACCTCCGCGTGCGAGCGGGCACACTTCACGGTGTGAGGATCGGCGGCCCGGCGATCCCGTCGCTTCTGGATGAAATCCCCGTGCTGGCGGTTCTGGCTGCCGGGGCGTGTCGGGGAACCACACGGATCACAGGGGCCGGAGAGCTTCGGGTGAAGGAATCCGACCGTCTGGCCGGGCTGGCGGAGGGATTGGGCCGACTGGGGGCTCGTGTGACGGAGCGCCCCGCCGGGCTCATCATCGAAGGGGGAGAACTCCACGGAGGCACGGTGGATTCACACGGGGACCACCGGCTTGCGATGGCCTTTCGCGTGGCAAGTCTCCTCGCGCGAGGGAGAGTGCGCATCTTGGGTTCTTCGTGTATTCGGGTCTCAGATCCCGGCTTTGATGGACGCTTGCGTCGTGTCGTGCGGAGAGCGAAATGAGCGGAAGAGTGGTGGCGATCGACGGTCCGGCGGCCTCGGGGAAGAGCACGACCGCGCGACTGGTGGCGGAGCGGCTGGGACACCTGTATCTGGACACCGGCGCGATGTATCGCGCGATCACCTGGAAGGCGCTTCAGGAAGGGACCGACCTCACCGACGAAGAGGCGCTCGGTCGCCTGGCTGCCTCCACGGATCTGGACCTGGCGCACGGCGCGGAGGGAACGCGAGTGGTCGTGGACGACCGGGATGTGACCGGCGAGATTCGCGACCCTGAGATCAGCCGAACCGTCTCTCTTGTGGCGCGGGTTCCGGCGGTCCGGCGGGAGATGGTGCGTTTGCAGCGGGGTGTCGGGCAGCGTGGCGATGTCGTCGTGGAAGGCCGGGACATCGGCACGGTGGTGTTCCCCGACGCCGAAGTGAAGGTCTTCCTGGTGGCGTCGCTCAAGGAGCGTGCGAGGCGGCGATCCCGGGAGCTGGCTTCAGAAGGAGTGGTCGTCCCGGTGGAAGAGCTGATGGACCAAATCCGCAAGCGGGATGCCCTGGATTCCGACCGGCTGGACAGCCCTTTGTGTCGGGCCGAGGACGCAGTCCCTCTCGACACCACGAAGATGACCATTGAGGAGCAGGTTCTGGCGGTCGTGGAGATTGTGCGGCAACGGCGAGAGGCGGAATCCGGGACTTCCAACGGTTGAGTCTCCTTTTTTCTTCCCATGCCCCCCCCGAGTGCTCTAGGATGCCCGTTTGTCCGTGCCGGGAATGAAGGGAATCGGGCCTTTTGACCCCTTTCTATCGGTTTGCGCACAGCCTGGTCCGGGGGGTGGCGCGTCTCCTTTGGGGAGTGCGCGTGACAGGGTTGGAGCATGTCCCCCGAGAGGGGGCGCTTCTTGTCGCGTGCAACCACATCGGGACGGTCGACCCGCCTCTGATCGGGAGCGCGCTTCCGCGAGAGGTGTTCTTCGCGGCGAAGCGGGAGCTCTTCGGGGTTCCGCTGCTCGGGCGGACCATCCGCGCGCTGAACTCGATCCCGGTGGATCGCGACAGCCTGTCGGTGAAGACGCTCAGAGAGTTTGACCGCGTGCTGGAGAGCCAGGGGGCGCTCCTGTACTTTCCGGAAGGCACGCGCGGTCGCCAGGGAAGGCCCAGGCGGCCGAAGATTGGGGTGGGCATGGTGCTCACCAGGAATCCCGTGCCGGTGCTTCCGGTTCGGGTGGAAGGGTCGGATCACCCCTTGCGGAGCCTGCTCCGCCGGGGACGTGTGCGGGTGGCCATAGGACGCCCGTTCACGCTCCCGAAGGGGGACACGAACCCGGAGAACCGGCGGGAGGACTACCGGCGGATCGCGAGCGTCGTGATGGAGCACATCACGGAGCTTGAACCGGGGCGTGGAATCTCCGATCGGGGGAACGGTTCCCCGGAAGCGAAGGCCCGGCGCTAGCCCTCGGCCCGCCCGGCGCTTCGTCCGCAAGGAACCGTATATTCGCAGGGAAGGGATGGACCAGAAAGTCATGACAGAAGACAAGGGAACGGACATTCAGACCGACGAGGCCGTGGAAGCGGCCGAAGGAACCGTGTGCGACGCGCCGGAGATCCCGGAAGATGGATCCTCGGCCCAGGAGAGCAGCGAAGAAGCCGTGCAGACGGAGACGATCCGTCCGCCGGATCCGCCGAAGCTCGTGAACCTCGCCGATGAAGAAGACCTGGATCTGGAGTCTCCGGAGATTGCGGAACTCTTGGGGCTGTACGAGGAATCCATGGCGGACCTCTCCGAAGGGGAGATCGTCCAGGGGAAGATCCTCACGATCCTCGAGAAACAGGTGATCGTGGACATCGGCTTCAAGTCGGAGGGGGCCATCAACCTCTCCGAGTTCACGGAGCGTGACAGCATTGCCGTCGGCGACACCGTGGAGGTGTTTCTAGAGAGAATGGAGAACCGCGACGGGCTCGTCGTTCTCTCGAAGCAGCGGGCGGACTTCCTTCGCGTCTGGAACCGCATCAAGGACGCCTACGACGAAGAGAGCGTCGTGGACGGTCGGCTGGTGCGCCGGATCAAGGGTGGCGTGGTCGTGGACTTGTTCGGAGTGGATGCATTCCTCCCCGGTTCGCAGGTTGCGTTGCGTCGCGTTCCCAACCTCGACGATCTCATCGGAGAGACGCTGGAGTTCAAGGTCATCAAGCTGAACAAGCGTCGCAGGAACATTGTCGTGTCAAGGCGTGTGGTTCTGGAAGAGCAGCGTGCGGTCAAGCGCGACGCGCTCATCAAGGAACTGGAGAAGGGACAGACTCGCGAGGGCCAGGTCAAGAACATCACCGACTTCGGCGCCTTCGTGGATCTCGGCGGGATCGACGGCCTCCTGCACATTACGGACATGGCATGGGGACGAGTCGGGCATCCGAGCGAGATCGTGTCCATTGGCGACACCATCGAGATCAAGGTGCTGGAGTTCGACCGCGAGAGAGAGCGGATTTCGCTGGGTCTGAAGCAGCTGACCCCGTATCCGTGGGAGAATGTCGAGGAGCGTTATCCCGTCAACTCACGGATCAACGGGCGCGTGGTTTCGATCACCGATTACGGCGCATTCATCGAACTGGAGCGCGGCGTGGAAGGGCTTGTCCACGTTTCGGAGATGAGCTGGACGCGTCATGTGCGTCATCCCGGCAAGGTCGTGACCGTCAACGAGACGATCGAGGCCGTGGTGCTGAAGGTGGATCAGGAGAACGAGAAGATCTCTCTCGGACTCAAGCAGATCGAACCGAATCCGTGGCTGACGCTGGACGAGAAGTACCCGGTCGGCTCCAAGCTGGATGGAACGGTACGGAACCTCACCAACTTCGGCGCCTTTGTAGAGCTGGAGGAGGGGATCGACGGACTCGTTCACATCAGCGACATGTCCTGGACGAAGAGAATCCGCCACCCCAACGAGGTGGTGAAAAAGGGCGACGAGGTCGAGGTCATCGTCCTCAATATCGACAAGGAAGCCCGTCGGATTTCTCTGGGGATCAAGCAGGTTCACGACGATCCCTGGCTGGAGCTTTCAGAGCAATTCCAGCCGGACATTGAGACGGTGGGTAAGGTGAGCCGTCTCCTGGATCGCGGAGTGGTCGTGGATCTGGAGCACGACCTCGAGGGCTTTGTTCCCATCTCGCACCTTGGCTGGGAAGACATCGTGACTCCGGCGGATCTCTTCGAGGAGGGAGACGATGTGCCGCTGAAGGTCATCAGTCTTGATCAGCAGCAGCGGCGGATTGTGCTCTCTCTGAAGGACTACCTGGAAGGTCTCGGGGAGGAAGAGGAGATGAACTTCCGCGCCGAGGTCCAGCGTCGTGCCGGAGAGCGCCGCGCAGCTCGCGAAGAGGCGGCTGCGAAGCGTGAGGCGGAGGCAGCAGACGCTGCTGCGAGCCTGGAGTCCGAAGCGGCCGAAGGTGCCGACGCAACCCCGGATGCGGATGCGCCCGAAGGTGCCGAAGCAACCCCGGATGCGGATGCGGCCGAAGGTGCGGAGGAGGCCGCGGAGGCCGGGGCTGACGACGCGACGCCGGAGGCCGAGGCCGAAGCGGAAGCGAAGGGAGAAGGCGAGTAATCCTCGCTTGACTCGGGAAGTGGCCTGACGGAGATTTCCCGGGCGTTTCGTGGGGGGCGATTAGCTCAGCTGGCTAGAGTGCCTGCTTGACATGCAGGAGGTCGGTGGTTCAAGTCCACTATCGCCCACCATTCTCGGACCGTGGCGGTTCGGGACTGTGCGAAGTACCTCCCGGAGGCCCGGGAGGCATAGGGAGTGAACTCGTGGCGCGGTTCTGGTGAAGGCCGCGCAAGGAGGATGGCTAAATCGACAAGGATCTGAGAATCAACGATCGCATTCGGATCTCACCGGTTCGTGTGATCGATGAAGAGGGTGAGATGCTCGGCGTCATGAGCATCGAGGAGGCAAGAGGCCTTGCGGATGACCGGGGCATCGACCTGGTGGAGATTGCGCCGGGCAGCAGACCGCCCGTGTGCAGGCTCATGGATTACGGGAAGTTCAAGTACGACCAGAACAAGAAGGAACGGAAAGCGCGTTCCGCGCAGCATCGAATGCAGCAGAAAGAGGTCAAGGTTCGTCCGAAGATCGAGGAGCACGACCTCCAGTTCAAGATGCGACACGCGCGCAAGTTTCTGGAAGCCCGGGATCGCGTCAAGCTGACGCTGTTCTTCCGGGGACGAGAGATCACGCATCAGGATCTCGGCACCCGGGTGCTCCGCCGGATGGCGGAGGAGCTCTCGGATGTTTCGACTGTGGAATCCGGGCCTCGGATGGAGGGGCGGACGATGGTGGTCCACCTGATTCCGCTGAGCCAGGCAAAGAAGGGACAGGCCTCCGCGAAGCAGGAATCCGGCAAGAACGCCGGAGACGCTTCCAGGGAGGAAGCCTCCTGATCAATCCCGGCGTCGTGCCGGGAGAGGAGGCCAAACGGGCAAGGGGTCATCAAGTCCTCCGAAAGGAGGCCCCCGAACCGAAAGGGAGTACTTCATGAGCAGAGCTCGCCGCTCGTACGATTCACATCGCCGTCGCAAGCGCGTCCTGAAGTCTGCCAAGGGCTTCGTGGGAGGACGCCGCAAGCTCTATACCGTCGCGAAGCACGCGGTAGACAAGAGCCTCCAGTATGCGTATCGGGATCGCCGCAATCGCAAGCGGGAGTTCCGTCGCCTCTGGATCATTCGCATCAATGCTGCGGCGCGCCTTCACGGGCTGAGCTACTCGCGTTTCATCTGCGGGCTGAAGACGGCCGGAGTGGAACTCGATCGCAGTGCTCTGGCGGAACTGGCCGTCAACGATCCGCAGGCCTTTGCGGATCTCGCAGCCGTCGCCAGTGAGCACCCCGAATCCCCTCCCACGGGATCCTGAGGCCCCGATGGCGGAAAGCCCTGCGGAAGTCCTTGAGCGGGCACTGCGGGAAGTGGGCGCCTGCACCGATCAGGAAGCCCTGAACGATGTGAAGGTCCGCTTCCTCGGGCGAAAGGGAGAGGTGACGGCCGGGCTTCGGTCGATCCCCTCGCTCCCGGTGGCCCAGCGCCCGAGCGCCGGGCAGGAGTGGAACCGGCTTCGCACCGCCCTTGCGGAGGCACTGGATGCGAGGGGCGCGGAGCTTGCGGATACCGGCGGGCAGTCGGACGGGTCGTCTTTTGACCCGACGCTCCCCGGCAGGCGCCCCCCGCTGGGGGTTCCTCATGTGCTGGCGGCCACGCTGGACGAACTCGTGGGCGCCTTCCGCTCGATGGGCTTCTCCGTCGCCGATGGGCCGGAAGTCGAAACCGAACGCTACAACTTCGAGATGTTGAACATCCCGGAGGGGCATCCCACCCGAGACGATCAGGACTCCATCTTTCTGGGCGGTGGGCTTCTTCTCAGAACGCAGATGTCTCCGGTGCAGATCCGGGTCATGGAGAAGCACTCGCCTCCGGTACGCATTGTGAGTCCCGGGCGCGTTTATCGCCGGGACACCTTCGACGCCAGCCACTCGCCCTTCTTCTTCCAGATGGAAGGGCTCTATGTGGACGAGGATGTGACGCTGGGTGATCTGAAGGGCACGCTGCGTGCCTTTGCACATTCGTTCTTCGAAGAGGGCATTGGACTTCGCTTCCGCGGGAGCTACTTCCCCTTCACCGAGCCCAGCCTTGAGATGGACATCGCCTGCACCGTTTGCGAGGGGGCGGGTTGCCCCGTATGCAAGTCGAGCGGTTGGGTAGAGGTGCTCGGGTGCGGCATGGTGCATCCGCGCGTCCTCCGTGGCGTGGGTTACGACCCGGATGTCGTGTCCGGCTTTGCATTCGGCCTGGGCGTGGATCGCATCGCGATGCTTCGCCACCGGATTCCCGACATTCGCCTGTTCTATGACAACGACCTGCGCTTTCTCCATCAGTTCGGAGGTGCCTCATGAAAGTGCCTCTCCGCTGGTTGGAAGAGCAGGTGGGGGCTTCGCTGGATCCCGAGAGCCTGGCCGAACGGTTGACTGCCGCCGGTCTGGAGTGCGAAGTGGAACGGCCTTCTCCTTTTCCGGACGGCATGGTGACCGGGCGGATTGTCGAGTGTGATGCGCATCCGAATGCGGATCGGCTTCGTGTCTGCACGGTGGATGTCGGCGGGGAGGAACGGTTGTCGATCGTCTGCGGGGCGCCCAATGCAAGGAAGGGTCTGGTGGGTGCGGTCGCGCGCGTCGGAGTGGACTTCGGGGACGGCTTCGTGATTGCGCGGCGCAAGCTGCGGGGGGAACTCTCCGAGGGCATGCTCTGCTCGGAGGCGGAACTGGGCATGTCCACGGAAGCCGAGGGGATTCTCCTGCTGCCGGAAGAGACGCCCGTGGGGATCGCGCTGGAAGAGGCTCTGTCGCGGGAGACGGTTCTGGTGACCGAGCCGACCTCGAACCGCGGGGACTGGCTGTCGATCGAGGGAGTGGCTCGGGAGGTGGCGGCGGTGCTCGGGCTCACGCGCCCGGTTCCGCTTTCGTCGCCGCCCGACCAGCCTGACGCGGGCGGGTGGCTCGTACAGATCGAGGATACAGCCGATTGCCCCCGGTATGCCGGGAGGGTGGTCGAAGGGCTGAAGGCCGGCCCCTCTCCCGACTGGATGGCCCGGCGCCTCCGGGCGGCCGGGATTCGCCCGATCATGAATCTGGTGGATGTCACCAACTATGTCCTTCTGGAGACGGGGCATCCGCTGCACGCGTTTGATCCGTCCAGACTGCTCGGGAAACAGATCGGTGTTCGAAGAGCGAAGCCGGACGAGAAGATGACCACGCTCGACGGGAAGGACCGGTCGCTGAATCCGGACATGCTCGTGATTGCGGATGAGGGCGGACCCATCGCACTGGCCGGCGTGATGGGCGGCGAGGGTTCCATGGCGACTTCGGATTCGACGGCGCTCCTTCTGGAGGGCGCGTCGTTCGAAGGGCGCCGCGTGCGTGCCTGCGCGCGGGGGCTCCGTCTGGTTTCGGAAGCATCATCTCGCTTCGAGCGGGGTGTGGATCCTCACGGCATTCCGCATGCGCTGGACCGCTGTGTGGAACTTCTCATCGAAAGCTGCCCGGGCGCGAAGCTCGCGCACTCCTTCGACAGCTTCCCCGCGCCATCCACGCCCCCGGGGATCAAGCTGCGCGGCGTGACTCTCCGAAGAATCCTCGGCGAAGACATTCCCGAAGAAGAAGTCCGAGCGCATCTGGAGGCGCTGGGGATGGAGGTTCAGTCTGAGTCGGACGGGGTCTGGACGGTCACTCCTCCCACCGTCCGGCAGGATGTGCAGGCCGAAGAGGATCTTGTGGAAGAAGTGGCACGCCTTCACGGCTACGATCGCTTTGCGGATCGGTCCGGGATTCCCACGAACATTCCCCCGGTGGATGCTCCGCGAATCGACCGTCAGCGCAAGTCCCGAAACCGCCTTCTTGCGCTGGGACTGACGGAAGTGCTGACGCCCGCGCTGGTGGACGGCGACCAGGAGGAGTCCGCCATCGGGAACCCGGGGGATCTGCTGGGTCGGCCTGTGCCGGTTCGGAATCCCATCTCCAGCGATCGGGGGCATCTGCGCGGATCGCTGGTCCCTTCGCTCCTGCGCGTTCTAGCGTCCAATCAGGCTCATTCGCTGAGAGATCTGGCCGTGTTTGAGGTGGGGCGCGTGTTTCGACTGACAGCCGCCGGAGAGATCGTGGAGTCGCTTCATGCGGGTCTTCTACTGAGCGGGCAGGGCCTTGCCGGAACAGTAGCCCGCTCGGGCAAGTGGTGTGATTTCTTTGACCTGAAGGGGATTCTGGAAGTATACCTCGAAGCGTTCGGGACGGTGGCTGTGGAGTCCGGTGCCGCGCCGGGAGGTTTCTTTCACGCGGACCGGTCCGCCCTGGTGAGCGTGGACGGGCAAGGAGTCGGTGCCATCGGCGAGGCCGGAGCCGAAGCTCGTCGCGTGTTTGACATTCCGCCGGATGCTCCCGTCTTCGTCGCGGAGGTGGATGTCGATCGAGTGGGTTGTGCCCGGCAGGAGATCGCGGAGTTCCGTGCTCTTCCGAGGTACCCGGGAGTGGAACGCGATCTCGCCGTGGTGGTGAGCGCAGCCTGTCGGCATGCGCAGGTGGAAGAGGTGATTCGCTCGGCGGCGGGAGAACTCCTCGTGGGCGTGAGCCTGTTCGATGTCTACGAAGGGGAGCAGATCGGAGCGGATCTGAAGAGCCTTGCGTACAACCTTCGCTTTTGCTCGCTGGAGCGAAGTCTGACCAACGACGAAGTGGACGCCCGGGTCGAGCGGATCACGAAGAGGCTTTCGGAAGATCTCGACGCCCGGATTCGCCAGGACTGACTGCGGAGACAGCCATGAAGGCAGACCTCTTGGATCGTCTGGAGAAGAGCGCGGGGGCCGTTGCGGATCGCATGGCCCGCCTGCGCGGAGAGAACGGCGCGCTGCGGGAAGAGGCTGAGGAGCTTGCCACCCGACTGGACGCGCTGGAAAAGGACCTGAACGGTTCCTCAGCGGATGCGGCCGAAGTCGAATCGCTGAGGAAGCGGTGTGCGGAACTGGAGAAGAAGTTTGCGGGGGTCCGGAACCGGATTCGCCGTATGATCGAGCAGGCAAGGGCGCTGGAGGGCTGAACGAAGCGTCGGTCGAACTTCCCCATGAGGTGAGGGCACCATGAGCTCAGCCGTGCAGACTACGGTCGTGACCATTCTGGGACGAGACTACAAAATCCGGTCCGAAGATGATCCCGATACCGTTCGCGCCATCGCCCGCTATCTGGATGAGGAGATGACGCGGGTATCTTCGATGATCAGCAAGGGAACGACGACGCAGGTCGCGGTCCTGGCCGCGCTGAACATCACAGAAGAGCTCTTTGCCGCGCAACGAAACGGAAGAGGCCTGCCGAGCGGGACGGAGAAGAGGCTTCGCGGTATTGTGTCCCGCTTGGAAGACGCGCTGGATGCGGAGCCACCGCCTGCCGGAAAGAAGCCTCGGAAGAAGACCCCGGCAGCGCGCGCGGCTTCTTGATCCGGACGGATGGCCGAACCATAGATGGGTTCGGCAGGATTTCCCATGACGAGTGAGGGTGCGTTGGCAGAGCGTGGCGCCTTGCGGATTCTCTTCATCGCGGATGTGGTCGGTCGGCCCGGACGGCGTGTGTTGCGCGAACTCGCTCCCCGGGTCATCGAGCGCGAGCGGCCTTCCATGGTCATTGTGAACGCGGAGAACTCGGCGGGCGGCTTCGGTGTCAACGAGCGTTCCGCATCGGCGCTCTTCGACGCGGGCGCCGATGTTCTCACCGGCGGCAATCACTCATGGGACAAGGCGGAAGGGGTCCGCCTCATCGCAACGCGGCCCCGGGTGCTTCGCCCGGCAAACCTCCCGCCGGGGACACCCGGTCATGGGCACGGGGTGTATGAAGTTCCCGGGGGCAAGGTCGCGGTCGTGAACCTGATCGGGCGGGTGTTCATGGCTCCTGTCGACTGCCCTTTTCGAACGGGACGGAAGCTCCTGGAAGAGCTGCGCACGGAGACGCCGGTGATCTTCGTCGACTTTCATGCGGAGGCCACCTCCGAGAAGATGGCTCTGGGCAGGCATCTGGACGGACTGTGCAGCATGGTCGTGGGAACTCATACGCATACGGTTACGGCGGACACGCAGATTCTACCGGGAGGAACGGCGTTCCAGACGGATGCGGGAATGACGGGCGGGCACGACGGCGTGATCGGGATGAAGGCGGAAGGGGCGCTTCATCGGTTTCTGTCCGGCAGGTCGGAGCGACTGGAACCGGCGACGGGAGATCTTCGGTTGAATGGTGTTCTGGTGGAAGTGAACCCGGCGACGGGCCGGGCACTTTCGGTGAAGCGCATACAGGAACGATTGGAAGACCACGGCCCCGGGAGGGAGTTCGAAGGATGAGCGCACGCATACTGGACGGGAAGGCGACGGCGAAGGAGATCCGGCGCGAACTGGCGGACCGCGTCGCCACCTTGAAGGCGCGTGGCGTCACGGTTCGCCTGGATGTGGTTCTGGTCGGGGAGGACCCGGCGTCAAGAGTCTATGTCGGCAACAAGAAGCGCTCCGCGCGGAAGATCGGCATGGATGCGCGGACGCATGAAGTCCCCGCGGATGTTTCGCAGGCTCATCTCGAAGAGGTCGTGGAGCGGTTGGGCGCCGATGAAGCAGTCCACGGGATCCTGGTTCAGCTTCCTCTGCCGGAAGGGCTGGATGCAGACCGCGTGATTCGCCGGATTCCTCCTTCGAAAGATGTCGACGGCCTGCACCCGGTGAACGCGGGGGAACTGGCGCGGGGAGCCCCGGGGTTCGTCCCTTGTACTCCCGCCGGGATTGTGGAACTTCTCCTGCGCTCGGGAGTGGAGACGCAGGGGAAACATGTCGTGATCGTGGGGAGGTCCAATCTGGTCGGCCGTCCGCTGGCCATGCTGCTGCTTGCCAAGGGACGCGGGGGAGATGCCACGGTCACCATCTGTCACTCCCGAACGCCGGAACTGGCGGAGGTGGTCTTGCGCGGGGATATCGTGGTGGCGGCGGTCGGGCGCGCCGGGACGGTGACCGCGGACATGGTGCGCGAGGGTGCGGTCGTGGTGGATGTGGGCATCAATCGCGTGGAAGACCCGGCTGCTCCGCGAGGCAGCCGTCTGGTGGGCGATGTGGACTTCGACGCGGTGCTTCCGAAGGCGGCGTGGATCACGCCGGTCCCCGGGGGGGTAGGCCCGATGACGGTCGCGCTCCTCCTGCAGAACACGGTCCTTGCGGCGGAGGCCTATGAGCCGGTCGAACAGTCTGTCTGAGAGCGACGACGCGCGCGTTTATTCCGTTACGGAACTGACGCAGGCGGTGAAGTCGCATATCGAATCGGGATTCGGGACCGTCTGGGTGGAGGGAGAACTCTCCAATGTGAAGCACCACTCATCCGGGCATCTGTACTTCAGCTTGAAGGACGAAGGTGCCGCGCTGTCGGGAGTGATGTTCAAGTCGCGTGCGTCCCGCGTGCGTTTCAAGGCCGAGGACGGGCAGCGTGTACGCCTGCGCGGAGATCTCACGGTCTACGAACGACAGGGCCGTTATCAGGTGATCGCCTCGCGGCTGGAACCGCTGGGTGTCGGAGAACTGGAGCTGGCCTGGCGGCAGTTGTTCGCTCGTCTGCAGAAGGAAGGCCTGTTCGATGAAGCCCGGAAGCAGCCGATTCCCCGCTATCCGCGGACGGTGGGGATCGTGACTTCCCCGACGGGTGCTGCCGTGCGGGACATCATGGATGTGCTCGGCCGTCGCGCTCCTCATGTGACGGCCGTGCTCTGCCCTGCGCGCGTGCAGGGTGAGGGGGCTGCAGAGGAGGTGGCCGGGGCGGTGGCGGATCTGGACGACTGGGGTGGTGCGGATGTACTCATCGTCGGGCGGGGCGGAGGGTCGCTGGAAGATCTCTGGGCCTTCAACGAGGAAGTCCTCGCGAGGGCTCTGGTGGAATGCAGGACGCCGGTGATCTCTGCGGTCGGTCACGAGGTGGACCACACGATCGCAGATGCGGTGGCGGACCTTCGGGCTCCCACCCCCAGCGCGGCGGCGGAGCTTGCCGTGCCCGATCGCGAGGCGCTGCTGTCGGATCTTGCATCCCTGGGGGACCGTCTGGTCACCTGCAGCGTTCGCGAACTGGTAGAAGTGCCGACGGAGGTTCTGGAGCGCACGGGAGGCCGCATGGCGCGGGCTGTGGCCGCTCGGCTCAAGTCGGTACGGGAACGGGTGGATCTGCGCGTCGCGTCGTCTGCATTCAGGCGCCCGCTGGAGTTCTACCGGCGTCGCTCGCAGGATGTGGACGGGCTTCGCGAGAGAGTCGACACGGCCATGCGTATCTTGCTTGAGAACCGGGGACTGCGCGTGGGCGGTGCGGCGGGGAGCCTTCGGGCGCTTTCCCCGCTGGCGGTTCTGGAACGGGGTTATGCTGCGGTTCGATCGGGTGCCGGGGATCTGATTCGTTCGGCGCATGAACTGGCTCCGGGGAACGCAATCGAAGTTCAGTTGCAGGATGGAGCCGTGGACTGCACGGTAGATTCAGTGCGGGTGTGCAGCGATGAGGCTGCGACTTGCGCGGAAGGAGACGGACATGGGAGCTGATGACAAGAAGGCGGCCGGGACTTTCGAGGAGTCGCTGGCCCGACTGGAGGAGATCGTCGCCCTTCTGGAAACAGGAGAGGCGCCGCTGGCCGAGGGGCTCGGGTTGTTTGAGGAAGGCGTGGCGCTCAGTCGCGCGTGCCATGAGATGCTCTCGGTGGCGGAGAATCGCGTGAAGCGTCTCGTTCGTGAAGAAGACGGGAAAGTCACGCTGGACCTCTTCGGTGCGGAAGCGTCGGAGGCCTGACCCCATGAAGATCGCCTCGCTTCTGTCCAGAGTTGCGGACCTGGTGAATCCCGCGCTGGAAGCGGCCATCGCGTCGGATGTGGCCTCTCTTCGGCCGCTTCACGACGCGATGCGGTACAGTCTTCTCGCGAA
Source organism: Gemmatimonadota bacterium (assembly GCA_030747075.1). Classification (NCBI taxonomy): domain Bacteria; kingdom Pseudomonadati; phylum Gemmatimonadota; species Gemmatimonadota bacterium. The sequence goes on along the minus strand of JASLLL010000005.1, from coordinate 37,339 downwards.
GGGCAAGCGGATTCGCCCGGCCTTGTGTCTTGCCTCCTGTGAGGCGGTGGGTGGCCGCGCGGAAGATGCCGTCGCTGCCGCGACAGCGCTGGAACTGGTGCACACCTATTCGCTCATCCACGACGATCTCCCGTGCATGGACGATGACGATTTCCGCCGCGGCGTGCCCACGAATCATCGTGTTCATGGAGAGGCCATGGCGGTGCTGGCCGGAGATGCTCTCCTGACGCGTGCGTTCGGAGTGCTGACGGACGGGGGCGGCCCGACGCCGCCGAAGAGGACGCTGGAGATGGTCGCGGCGCTCGCGCAGGCCGCGGGCGCGCACGGAATGGTGGGCGGGCAGGCTTTGGATCTGGCGGCGGAGCGAAAGACCGGTGTGGAACTGGCGGAGCTTCGGGAGATCCATACTCGGAAGACGGGTGCGCTCTTCGAGGCGTCGTGTCAGCTGGGCGGTCTGGCGGGAGGAGCGAACGCGGACTTGCTGGATGTACTCAGGCGATTCGGCGCTGCGGCGGGGTATGCCTTCCAGATTGCGGATGATCTCCTGGACGAGACGGGATCCCGCGATGACCTGGGCAAGGATGCGGGAAGAGACCGCGCGCTCGGCAAGGCCACCGGCCCGGGCATTCTGGGGGAAGAGGAGTCGCGGCGAGTGCTGGCTTCGCTGGTCGAGGAGGCGGTGAAACTGGCAGATGGTTTTGGAGAGAGCGGCGAGGGGCTGGCCGCACTGGTGCGTTTTGTGAAGGACAGAGATCGCTGAGAAGCCGGGGGCTGGGCCTCCGCGAGCACGAAGAGGGTTGGAACTGACATGGATATGATGGCATCTTCTCCGCTGAGCGGGCCGTTTGTGCTGGCGATGGGCAGCGCTGCGACCGCGCAGATCATCAAGTTCGTCTGGACGGTGGTCGGAGAGAGTCGCGTCAACTTCAAGCGGCTCGTCGAACTGGGCGGAAAGCCGAGTGCGCATTCCGCATCAGTGGCCGCACTTTCGACAGGCGTGGGCATTCAGGAAGGGTTGCGCTCGCCCGTTTTCGGGATGGCGTTGTTCTTCAGCCTCCTGACCATGTACGATGCGGCGGGTATTCGCCGGTCGGCCGGAAGGCAGGCCGAAGTGCTCAACAAGATCGTGGACGATCTCCAGATGTCCGGGAAGGTGCGCGAAGAGCGCCTGCTGGAGCTGCTGGGACATACGCCGTTCGAAGTTCTGGCGGGGGCTGCTCTGGGAGTCGCTTTTGCGGTGCTCTTCGGGGGAGTCGGATCGTGGCATGGCTGACCTGCAGGGAGAGACTGTGAGCCGGGTTCTGGATCGAATCGAAACGCCTGCGGACCTTCGCTCGCTGGAGCTGAAGGACTTGACGGTACTGTGTGCGGAGATCCGCGAGGAGATCATTCGCACGGTCTCCCGGACCGGCGGGCATCTGGGCGCTTCGCTGGGGACGGTGGAGCTGACAGTCGCGATTCACGCCGTCTTTGACTCGCCCCGGGATCCGGTCGTCTGGGATGTCGGACATCAGGCGTACGGACACAAGCTTCTGACCGGTCGCCGCGACCGCTTCCAGACGCTGCGCCAGCATGGCGGGCTGTGCGGGTTCCCCAATCGCAGCGAAAGCGAACACGATGCGTTCGGAGTCGGGCACGCGGGAACCTCCATTTCAGCAGGGCTGGGACTGGCGGCGGCACGCGGCCTTCGCGGTGACGACTCCCGCGTGGTGTGTGTGATTGGAGATGGCGGGCTCACCGCGGGGATGGCGTTTGAAGCACTGAATCAGGCGGGACATCTGCGGAGCAATCTCGTGGTGATCCTCAACGACAACGAATGGTCCATCTCCCGGAATGTCGGGGCGCTCTCCACCTACCTGACACGCCTCACCTCGCGACCGCTTTACCGCCGTCTGGAGGAAGATGTCTATGAACTGATCGGCCGCATTCCCCGGGCGGGGCGGCGCGCGCAGGAAATGGGCCGTCGGATCAAGGAGAGCCTGACAAACCTGGTCGTGCCGGGCGTGATGTTTGAGGAACTCGGCTTCAAGTACTACGGCCCCATCGACGGTCACGATCTCCCGGAGGTTCTTGAGACACTGCGGCACCTGAAGGGACAGCGCGGTCCGGTCCTTCTCCATGCGGTCACGGAGAAGGGGCGCGGTTTCCCTTCAGCGGCCACCTCCAAGACGCGGGCGCACGGGATGTCGCCGCAGAAGGCCCCGGTGCCGGAGGGAACGGCCCCGGAGGCGCCTTCGTATACGAGTGTCTTCGGTTCGGCGCTGGTGGAACTGGCGGAACTGGACCCGGATGTGGTGGCGATCACGGCAGCCATGCCGGACGGAACGGGTACCGCAGGATTCGCGGATCGCTTTCCGGACCGCTTCTTTGATGTGGGAATCGCGGAGCAGCACGCGGTCACTTTCGCGGCGGGTCTCGCCTGCGAAGGGATCAAGCCGTTCTGCGCGATCTACTCCACCTTCCTGCAGCGAGGGTTCGATCAGGTGGCGCACGATGTGGCGCTTCAGGGACTGCCGGTTCGGTTCGTGATGGATCGAGGGGGACTGGTCGGGGACGACGGCCCGACGCACCATGGTGTTTTCGATCCGGGATTCCTACGGATGCTCCCCGGGATGGTCATGATGGCGCCCCGGGATGAGAATGAACTGCGCAACATGCTCTACACGCAACTCTGTCACGATGGAGGCCCGACGGCTCTGCGATATCCCCGCGGCGCGGGGCTGGGTGTGGCCGTGGATGCTGAGTTCCGACAGATCCCGATCGGGAAGGCGGAGATCCTGCAGGACGGTTCGGATGTTCTGCTTCTGGCACTGGGGTCCATGGTGGGTACGGCGCGGAGCGCAGCCGCTGAACTGGCGACACAAGGTGTCTCCGCCGCAGTCGTGGACGCGCGCTTCGTGAAGCCGCTCGATGCCGAGCTCATTCTGGATCTTGGCAGGACCACGGGGTGCATCGTCACGCTTGAGGAGTCGCAGAAGGCGTGCGGGTTCGGAAGCGCGGTCGGAGAGCTCCTCACCGAGAGCGGCGCCCACGATGTTCGACTGTCCTGTGTCGGCATCGGCGACTTCTATGTGGAACATGGGCGACCGGAGCTTCTTCGCGAAATGGCGGGTCTCGGCGTGGACACGGTGGTCGGGCGCGCACTGAGCCTACTGGAGACTGCGGGGCGTGTTCAACTCCCCGGCCGAAGCTGACCCGGCATTCCCGGGAGGGGGTGGGGCCGTGCTGACCGAGCTTTCCATCCGGGACATGGCGATCATCTCCCGAATCACGATTCGCTTCGGCCCGGGGCTCCATGTCCTCTCCGGAGAGACGGGAGCGGGCAAGTCGCTCCTGACGGGGGGGCTGCGTCTTCTCCTGGGCGATCGTGCGGGATCGGAGACGGTCCGCGCGGGCGCGGAGAGGGCGGTCGTGGAGGGCGTCTTCGAACTGGACCCCGAGGGATGGGTGGTGGACGCGCTTCGGGAGCTGGATATCGAGGCGGAGGACGGGGAGCTGATTCTCCGTCGTGAAATCGTGCCGGGCGGGCGGGGCCGATGCCGGGCGAATGGCCGGGCGATTCCCCGTTCCGCGTTGGTTCGCGCGGGAGAGTTCCTGATCGACCTGCACGGGCAGCACGATCATCAATCGCTTCTGCGCCCATCCTTCCAGCTGGACATGCTCGACGCCTTCGCCGGGCTCCTGGGGCTGCGGGCCGGGTTCGCCGCGGCGTTCGATGAGCTTCGTGCGGCCATTGCAGAACTGGAGAGCGCCGAGGAGGCGCTTCGCGATTGTCGCGAGCGTGAGGAGTGGGTCCGGTTCCAGTGGAAGGAACTGGAGGATGCGGCTGTTCAGCCCGGAGAACTGGCGGAGTCGCGTACACTTCGAAGCAGACTGGAGCAGGCGGAGTTCCTGCGGGAGACCTCTTCGCGGCTGGTGGACACTCTTCGGGAGCGAGACGGCTCGATTCACGATGAGGTGGCCGCGCTGGAAGGAGCCGCCGCGGAGGCCGCCCGGCACGATCCGCAGTGGGAGGCGCTGGCGGAGGGGCTCGCGGAGGTGGTGGTTCGCGTGGGGGATCTCGCGGATGATGCGCGACGCGCCGGAGACGGGGCGGTCGATGACCCCGCCCGGCTGGAGGAGGTTCGGGGGCGGATTCGGCGGATCGAAGATCTTCTTGTGAAGTACGGTCCCGAGGAAGAGGATCTGCTTCGCGAGCAGAAGCGCCTTGCGGAGGAAGTGGCGGATCCTCAGGCGGCCCGGGAACGGGTCGGGGGTTTGCGGGAGCGGGTCGGGAAGATCTCTGCTACGATCGCCGCCGCAGGAGCGGACCTGACCGCGAGGCGGCAAGAGGCTGCATCACAGCTGGATGCCGCCGTGGAGGACGCGCTGAAGAGTCTCGGGATGCGGGGCACCGTGTTCCGGACCCTCGTGCGTCCGCTGGAGAAGGGAGAGGTCGTTTGCATCGGAGAAGACCGGCCGAAGGCGAGTCGGCGAGGATTCGACGAGGGGGAGTTTCTCCTGTCGGCAAACCCGGGAGAGAAGCCGGGCGCGCTGCGTGCCATCGCCTCCGGAGGGGAGATCTCCCGCGTCATGCTGGCGCTGAAGTCTGCGCTCGGCACGACCCGGTGTCCGGGGACGATGGTCTTCGACGAGATCGACGCGGGAATCGGTGGAGTCGTGGCCGGACGCGTCGCGGAGATGCTTGCGGAGCTTTCCTCTCGCGGACAGGTCATCTCGATCACCCATCTGGCTCCGATTGCGGCACGGGCGACGACGCACTTCGCCGTTCGGAAGGTGGAGCGGGAGAACCGGACCCTCTCGCTGGTGGAGCCGGTCGAGGGGGAGGAGAGAGTGCGGGAAGTGGCCCGGATGCTCGGGGGAGGGGACGGAGCTGCCGTGGAACACGCCCGGGAGTTGCTGGGGGCGGTCGCTCCTTGAATGCCCCGAACGGGCTGTCCTGCCTGCGAATCCTGCTGGTTCCGCTGGCCATGTGGGGGATCCTGTCCGGGAATCGGGAAGTGGCGTTCGCGACGGTCGGAGTGGCTCTTCTGACGGATGTCCTCGACGGCTGGCTGGCACGCCGGTCCCGGCAGGTCACCGAGTTTGGAAGGGCGCTGGATCCGGTGGCGGACAAGATCTTCGCGGTGGGTGTGCTGGGCGCACTGGTCGCAAAGGGGCAGGTTCCGAAGGAGCTTCTCGCAGTCGTGGTCGCGCGGGATCTGGCGATTGTGGCGTGGGCTGTCCGGCGGATTCGTGCAGGAAAGGGAACGCCGGTCTCCAACCGCCCGGGAAAGACGGCATTCGCTCTTCTGGGAATCTACGCTCTCGGCATGGCTGTCGAGTGGCCGTTCTTTGATGCGGCCGGCCCGTGGGTGGTGGTGCTCTATGTGCTGGCGGGCCTCACCTACGCCTGTCAGTCACCAGTCGGTGCAGTCGGGGAGGAGCGGGCATGATCACCCCCGGGCTGGCGGAGTTCCGCAAACTGGCCAGGCCAGGCCGACGCGTGCCCGTGGTTCGCGAGATTCTCGCAGACACGGAGACGCCCGTGTCTACCTTCCTGAAGGTGGCCACCGGTCCCTACGCTTTTCTTCTGGAGAGCGTGGAGAGCGGGGAGAAGTGGTCGCGGTACTCCTTACTCGGCACGGACCCGTCCTCCATTCTGACGATTCGCGGTTCCACCGTGGAAATCCGCACCGGGAATCGAGTGCGTCGGATTCGTTCGGACGATCCGCTTGCCGAACTGGGTCGATGGCAGCGTCGGCAGCGTCCTGTGGAGTTGGAGGGGCTGCCGCCGTTCTGGGGCGGCGCCGTCGGTTTCGTCTCGTATGACGCGGTGCGCAGCCTGGAGAAGCTCCCCCGACAGGCCGACGATGATCTGGGCATCCCCGACGCCGTCTTCATGTTGGCGGACACCGTGGTGGTCTTCGACAACCTTACGCTGACGATGAAGATCATCTCCAGCATGCCTGCCGGGAAGGATGCCGAGCGAACTTATCGAAAGACGCTGGAGCGCATTGATGAAGTGGTGGCTCGCCTGAAGACCGCGCTCCCTGAGCGGGAGACCCGCCCCCCGAGCCGCGGCACGGCACGACGCTTCCGAAGTTCCATCAGACCTGCGGCTTTCCGAAGCGCGGTGCGTAAAGCCAAGAAGCACATTCTGGCCGGAGATGTGGTGCAGGTGGTGCTGAGCCAGCGGTTTGAGAAATCTCTGAAGTGTGATCCATTCGAAGTCTACCGTTCGCTTCGCGTGATCAACCCTTCGTCCTACATGTACTACCTCCGCATGGACGATCGACACATCGTCGGGTCGTCGCCGGAGGTGCTCGTACGGCACCAGCACGGCGAAGTGGAAGTGCGCCCGATTGCCGGAACGCGTCCTCGCGGCGCGGATTCCCTGGACGATCGGCGCCTGGAGGAAGAGCTGATCTCGGACCCGAAGGAGTGCGCGGAACATGTCATGCTGGTCGATCTCGGCCGAAATGATGTCGGGCGTGTGGCGGAGTTCGGCTCGGTGAATGTGACGGAGTTCATGAATGTGGAGCGTTACTCCCATGTGATGCACATCGTTTCCAATGTGGTGGGGAAGGTGCGTCGCGGGGTCGGCCCGCTGGATTCCCTGAAGGCGTGCTTCCCGGCCGGAACGGTAAGCGGAGCCCCGAAGGTGCGGGCGATGGAGATCATTGAGGATCTGGAACCGATTCGACGAGGCGTGTACGCAGGAGCGGTGGGCTACCTCTCCTTCGGTGGCAGCCTGGACACCTGTATCGCGATTCGGACGGCGCTTGTGGAGAGGGGGCGCATCTATGTGGGATGCGGCGCCGGGATTGTCGCGGATTCGGATCCCGAGCGGGAGTACCGGGAAACGGTGAACAAGGCGCGTGCGCTCTTCGCAGCGGTGGAAGCCGCCGAAAGTGGCACTTCACGCAGGAGGAGATCGGGATGATTCTCGTCCTCGACAACTACGACTCTTTCACATTCAACCTTGTGCAGTACCTCGGGGAACTGGGTGCGGACCCGAAGGTGCTGCGGAACGATGCCGTGAGCCTTGCCGCGATTCGTCGTATGAATCCCGAGCGCATCGTGATCTCGCCGGGTCCCGGACGCCCCGAGGATGCGGGGATCAGCGTGGGCCTGGTCCAGACTCTCGGCCCGAAGATCCCGCTTCTGGGCGTATGTCTGGGGCACCAGGCCATTGCGGTTGCGTGGGGGGCGCGGATCGTGCCTGCGGACAGGCTCCTGCATGGGAAGACCTCCCGCGTGATCCACAACGGGAGGGACATTTTCCGCAGCGTGGAGAATCCTGTCGAGGCCACGCGCTATCACTCGCTGATCGTGGACAAGGATTCCCTGCCGGAGGACCTCCTGGTCACGGCCTGGACGGCGGACCAGGAGATCATGGGACTGCGCCACCGGAAGTATCCGATCCACGGCGTGCAGTTTCATCCGGAGTCCATCCTTACGCCGGGGGGGAAGGCCATCCTCCGGAACTTCCTCGAACTGTAGGCCGGAATGACCCACTCCGGCAGCGGCGCACTTCGGGACGCGATTGAGCGTGTGGTGTCCGGGAGTTCGCTCGACTCCGCGACCGCCGAGGGCGCCATGGCGGCCATCATGCAGGGCGAGGCCACCGACGCGCAGGTGGCCGGTTATCTTGTGGCACTCCGGATGAAGGGCGAGACGGTCGACGAAGTCGTGGGTTCGGCCCGGGCCATGCGTGCGGCGGCGTCGGGGATTGCGCCCTCGCGCACTCCGCTGGTGGACACCTGCGGAACAGGCGGGGACGCTTCCGGCACCTTCAACATCTCGACCGGAGCGGCCCTGGTGGTGGCGGCGGCGGGCGCGGCCGTGGCAAAGCACGGCAATCGGTCGGTTTCTTCGCAGTGCGGCAGCGCGGATGTTCTGGAAGCGCTCGGCATCCCGGTCGATGTGGAACCCGCGCGCGCGGAAATGCTGGTGGATCGCCACGGGTTCGGATTCCTGTTCGCCCCGCGTTTCCATGGTGCCATGCGTCACGCGATGGGGCCGCGTCGGCAGTTGGCCATGCGCACCGTCTTCAACCTTCTGGGTCCGCTCACGAATCCGGCGGGGGCCGCCTGTCAGGTGATGGGTGTGTATTCGCCGGAGATCGTGGACCTGGCGGCGGCGGCGCTTCTGGGGCTGGGAGTGGAGCGCGCGTTCGTCGTGCATTCCGCGGACGGTCTGGATGAAGTGAGTCTCTGTGCCCCTACCCACTATGCGGAAGTCGCGAACGGAGAGGTTCGCAGGGGTGTGCTGAACGCCTCGGACTTCGGGATGGAACCGGTGAAGCGCGAAGACCTGGCCGGTGGAGATGCCGAGATGAACGCCGGCATCCTGGAGAGGATTGCCGCCGGGGAGAAGGGGGCTCCGCGCTCCGTTGTGGTCGCGAATGCATCGCTGGCGCTGGTTGCCTGCGGGATGGCCGCGGACTTTCGCGACGGAGCCAAGACAGCGGCGGCCGCGCTGGACGAAGGACGGGTGGCTCATCTGCTCGCGGCGCTCCGGGCGGAATCGGCGTGAGTGTGCTGCCCGCGATTCTGGCTGATGTGCGGCACCGCCTGAAGGAAGCCCAGCGTGCCATTCCGGCCGTGGAAGTGCGCCGACAGGCCGAGGAGTCTCCGGACCCCGTGTCGTTTGTCGCGGCCGTGGATCGGCGCGGAACCTCCGTCATCGCCGAGGCGAAGCGCGCGTCTCCTTCGCGGGGAGTCCTGCTGGACCCGTACGATCCAGTGGAGCTGGCGCGTGCGTACAAGAGGGGCGGGGCGCGTGCGCTTTCGGTTCTGACGGAACGGGACCACTTCGCGGGGAGTGGCGCCGACCTCCAGGCCGTCGCGAGGGAAACGGACTTGCCGGTTCTGCGGAAGGACTTCCTGGTGGATGCCTACCAGTGCTGGGAGGCGCGTGCGTGGGGGGCGTCCGCGGCACTCCTGATTGTGGCGGTGCTGGAGAAGGGGGCACTGGCGGATCTTCACGCGCTCCTCACCGAGCTGCAGGTCACGCCTCTGGTCGAAGTTCACACGGAAGCGGAAGCGGAACGCGCGTTGAATGCCGGCGTGGAGGTGATCGGTGTGAACAACCGGGACCTGTCGACTTTCCGGACGGACCTGTCCGTCACGGAGCGCGTAGGGGCCATGCTTCCGGAGGGCGTGCGCGTGGTCTCCGAAAGCGGGATCGCCTCCCGCGAGGATGTGCTGCGGGTGGAGCGGGTCGGCGCGTCTGCGGTGCTCGTCGGCGAGGCTCTGGTGACCGCGCCGGACCCGGTGGGGTGCCTCGCGGAACTCACGGGAACGGAGGAGACGGCATGATCGGGGAGACGCCGGACGCGCGGGGGTACTTCGGTCCGTACGGGGGTCGCTTTGTGCCGGAGACGATCATGGCCGCGCTGGAGGAACTCAACCGGGCGTCGACGGAGGCGGCCGCCGACTCTGCCTTCACGGAAGAACTTCGGATCCTGCAGGAGCAATACGCGGGTCGGCCCTCGCCACTGTATCGTGCCGGGAATCTCTCGGAAGCGGTCGGCCACACGGTTTATCTGAAGCGCGAGGACCTTCTCCATACGGGTGCGCACAAGATCAACAACACGCTCGGCCAGGGACTTCTTGCCAGGCGAATGGGGAAGCGACGCGTCATCGCGGAGACCGGCGCGGGGCAGCATGGCGTCGCCACCGCGACCGTTGCCGCGCTGCTCGGGCTGGAGTGCGTGGTCTACATGGGCGTGGAGGACATGGAGCGACAGTCGCTGAATGTGTTCCGGATGCGCCTTCTGGGCGCGACGGTCACCGGCGTGGACGCAGGGAGCCGTACGCTGAAAGACGCCATCAACGAAGCCATGCGCGACTGGGTTACCCATGTCGCGGACACCCACTACATTCTGGGGTCCGTCCTGGGCCCGCACCCCTTTCCGCGAATCGTGCGTGACTTCCAGTCGGTGATTGGAATCGAGGCCCGCCGCCAGATCCAGGAAGCGGAGGAGCGTCTGCCGAATCTGCTGGTGGCCTGCGTCGGGGGCGGCTCGAATGCGATCGGCCTCTTTCACGCGTTTCTTGCGGATGAATCCGTTCGCATGGTGGGCGTGGAAGCGGGGGGAGAAGGCGTGGAGACGGGACGGCACGCGGCGCGCTTCGCCGGTGGAAGTCCCGGAGTGCTCCATGGCACGCGCAGCTGGCTTCTGCAGGACGACGACGGACAGGTGTCACCGACGCACAGCGTGTCTGCGGGGCTGGACTACCCGTCGATCGGGCCGGAGCATGCGCAGCTTCGGGAACTGGGCCGGGCGGAATACCACAGCGTGGAAGATGGCGAAGCGCTGGCGGCATTCGGCCGACTGGCACGCGAAGAGGGGATCCTGCCGGCGTTGGAGTCGGCGCATGCGGTGGCGTGGCTTCTCCGCGAGGGGCCGAGTCTGCCGGCGGATTCGCTGACGATCGTCAATCTCTCCGGTCGGGGCGACAAGGATGTGCAGCAGGTCTCTCGCCTGACCGGGGGAGAGCCGGAGGCTTCGTGAAGCGGTTCTGCGTATTCCTGGCAGGTGGGATTCTGCTGGGCGGTTCGTGCGGGCGGGCACCGGAACCGCCTCCGAATGTGCTTCTGATCTCGATCGATACCCTCCGTGCCGATCGACCGGGAGGCGCGGGGAATCCCCGGGCGACCACTCCTCACCTGGATCGACTGGCCGCGACGGGCACGGTCTTCTCGCAGGCATCCTCGACGACATCCTGGACACTTCCGGCGCATCTTTCGCTGCTCACCGGACAGTACCCTTCGAGCCACGGAGTCGTGGGAGACATCCACGCGCTGCCGGATTCGAAGACCACGCTGGCGGAGTTTCTGACCCGTCGCGGATATGCGGCAGCGGGGTTTGTCACCGGACCGTACCTGGACCCGGCCTTCGGCTTCGCACAGGGTTTTGACACTTACGAACCTTGCGTGGATTACCGCGTGGAGCGGGACAATCAAGGCGGTATCGAAAACCTTGTCGGAGTGCATCTGCGGTCGCATTCGGGGGTGACCTCTCCCGCGCTGCACGAAAGGGCGGTCGACTGGCTCGCCCGGGTGCCGACGGGCAAACCGTTCTTCCTCTTCCTCCACTACTGGGATCCGCACTACGACTTTGTGCCGGAAGCTCCGTATGATCGCGTGTTCAATCCGGAGTATCGCGGGCGGTTGAGCGGCCGTGGGTTTTCCGAGAATCGCGCCATTCACTCCGGCATGGCCCCCACGGAGAGACAGCGCGTGATGGACCTGTACGACGGGGAGATCCGATACACCGACCGGTGGATCGGGAAGGTTCTGCGCGCGCTGGAGTCGCGCGGGGATCTGGAGCGCACGCTCATCGTGGTGGTGGGCGATCACGGGGAGGAGTTCTTCGAACACGGGGGGAAGGGGCATCGGAGGAACCTGTATGGCGAAACGCTGGACATTCCGCTGATCACCCGGCTGCCGGGAGTTCTGGCCGGAGGGGGAGTGGTGGCGGAACCGGCGTCTCTGGTGGATGTCTTCCCGACCGTGGTCGCCGTCGCGGGGGGGGGGCGCGAGAGTCTTGCACAGGGGCGCTCTCTTCAGACACTGGCCGCCGGTACAGGAACGCGCAGGGTCTATGGCGAACTGCACGACACGCACATCTCGATCCGCGAAGGGAAGTGGAAGTTCATTGCTCGGGCGGGAGACGAGGGGCGCGGAGAACTGTTCGACCTTCGCGCCGATCCGGCCGAAAGGGCGGATTGCTCGGGGAGGTACCCGCAGATCACAGCGGACTTTCAGGCGGCGGCCCGCGCGAGAGAGTGGGCGCGTCTGGCGCCTCCCGCGACTCCGCGCCCCAGCCTGAGAGAGGGGACGCTGGCCGAGCTTCGTGCGCTGGGCTATGTGCAATGACCGGGTCCGGCGAGCGGGGCGGCGTTTCTTGACACCCGGGTGTTCGCCCCCTAGATTCTCTCCTCCTGTGCGGGCCCGTAGCTCAGCTGGATAGAGCGTTGGTCTCCGGAACCAAAGGCCGGAGGTTCGAATCCTCTCGGGCCCGCCACCTGTTCGGAGCTTCCCGCAAAGAGCCACCGGATGAGTTCGCGCCCGAACTCGGGCGGGAAATCCGGGCTGGCGTTTCGCGATCATCCCGGTCTACGATTCCTGCGGCCCTGTCAGGAGAGACTGTGATGGGACGAATCCTCGGGATTACCGCGGTTTTACTGGCGCTTGGGGTGACTCATGCGTTGGGGAATCCCCCGCAGTCGGGCGGAACGCTGATCTACGGACGCGGAATGGACTCCGTGGGATTGGATCCCGCGCACGAATCGGACGGGGAGTCGTTCAAAGTTTGCGACAATCTGTTTGAGACTCTCGTGCGTTTTGCCGGAAGCGGGACCGAGATTGAGCCCGCGCTGGCGGAGTCCTGGACGGTCAGCGAGGATGGCCTTCGCTGGGAGTTTCAGATTCGACAGGGGGTTCGCTTTCATTGCGGCCGCCGCTTCGATGCGCGTGCGGTGCTTTACAGCCTGGAACGACAGTGGAGCGCACGGCAGCCCCTGCATTCGGACCACGGCCTCGGAGGCCCGTATCCCTTCTGGGGTTACCTGGGAATCGACGAGATCCTCGAGACCATCGACTCTCCCGCTCCCGGGGTGGTGCGCTTTGTTCTGAAGGAACCGAGCGCTCCGTTCCTTTCGAATCTGGCGTGCAACTTCGCGGCGATGGTGTGCTCGGAAGATGCTCACGCGGCCGGAGAGGACTTCTTTCGGCATCCGTGCGGAACCGGTCCATTCCGATTCGAGAGTTGGGACCGGGCGGAGACGGTCGTTCTCAGAAGGAACGAAGAGTACTGGGACCATCCGCCCTATCTGGATCGGGTGGTGTTTCGCTGCCTCCCGGAGAACTCCACGCGCTTTTTCGAACTCCTTGCCGGGTCGCTCCACATGATGGATGGAGTCCCCCCGGATGATGTCCCGGCCATCCGCTCAAACCGGGCCTTGAAGCTTCTGGGTGAACCCGGGATGAATGTGGCGTACCTGGCGATGAACATGGATCACTCGCCCTTCGGCGATGTGCGCGTACGGAGGGCCGTGAATCATGCGGTCGATCGGGCGGCGATCGTCCGGGGGCTGTACGGCCATCTGGCCGTGGTCGCGGACGGGCCGGTGCCGCCGAATGTGTTCGCCGCGCATCCGGACCCGCCGAGCTATGAGTATGCACCGGAGCGCGCACGGGAGCTTCTCGTGGAAGCTGGCTATCCGGATGGATTTGAGACCACCTTGTGGGTGATGTCCGGTCCAAGGCCCTACATGCCCCAGCCGCCGAGGATCGCGCAGGCGATCCAGGCGAACCTGGCCGGCATTGGCATCCGCGCGAAGATTGTCACCTTCGAGTGGGGCACCTACCTGGATCGTGTGCATCGGGGGCATCACGACATGGCGCTGCTCGGTTGGCAGGCGGACAACGGAGATCCGGACAACTTCCTTTTCACGCACTTCGATCCCTCGGCGGCGGTCGCCCCGGCGGGGAACATTGCCTTCTACCGCAGCGAGGAAGCGCACGAGCATCTGCTGGCCGGTCGGCGCACGGTTCGGCCGGAGGATCGCGTCGGGCACTATCACAGGGCGCAGGAACTGATTCATGCGGATGCCCCCTGGGTGCCGCTGGTGCACACCATGGAACTGGCGGCGATGAGATGCGAGGTCATGGGGTACAGCCTGCACCCCACGGGGCGGGTATTGCTCTCCCGGGTGTGGCTCTCCCGGTGACGGGCGGAGGCGTGCCGTGATTCCTTATCTGCTTCGAAGGCTCACGCTGATCCTGCCGACCCTTCTCGGCGTGACGATCGTGGCGTTTCTGCTCGTGCACTGGATGCCGGGCGATCCGGCGGAGATCCTCGCGGGTGAACACGCGTCGCCGCAGGTCGTGCAGCAGATTCGCACCGGGCTTGGACTCGACCGGCCGCTTGCCGAACAGTATGTGCGCTACATGGCCGACCTGCTGTCGGGGGATCTCGGGCGGTCGGCGAAGACGCACGAGCCGATCGCGTCGGAGATCCGTCGTTACTTTCCCGCCACGCTGGAACTGGCCGTTGCGGCGCTGTTCGTGGCTTGCCTCTTCGGGTTCCCTGCGGGAGTGCTGGCTGCGCGGCGCGCAGGTCGATTCGCGGATGCGCTGGGAATGGGGCTGGCTTCCATCGGCGTCTCCATGCCGGTCTTCTGGCTGGGGCTTCTCCTGATGTACTTTCTGGGCGTTCTCTTCCCTGTACTACCGGTGTCCGGTCGCACGGGGGCCATGATGGCGCCGCCTGTGCAGACGGGGTTCCTTCTGGTGGATTCCCTGCTGGCCCGAGATCTGTCGGCGCTTGCGGACGCTTTTCGGCATCTCGTACTTCCCGCACTGGTGCTCGGGACTGTGCCGATGGCCGTCATTGCGCGGATGACGCGTTCCAGCCTTCTGGAGACCATGGGCCGGGACTACATCCGCACCGCTCGCGCAAAAGGGGCGGGCGAGATGGCCATTCTGCTTCGGCATGCAGCCAGAAACGGGGCGCTTCCCACGCTGACGGTGGTTGGACTGCAGTTCGGCGCTCTCCTCGGAGGGGCGATCATCACAGAGACGATCTTCGCATGGCCGGGGCTCGGCCGCTGGGTTCTCCTGGCGGTGGAGTCGCGGGATATTCGCGCGCTTCAGGCCGCAGTACTGCTCATGGCGTTTTCCTTCGCTCTGGTGAACCTCTTGACGGATATGCTCTATGCCGCGCTCGATCCGAGAATCAAGCTTCGTTGACCCGCCCCCGGTCAGGGGGACGGGACAGGAGCACGCATCACGCACACGGCGGGTTCTGAGCCGCCTGGTGCGTCGCCCGGCCTCAAGGGTGGGGCTGGTGATTCTGGCGACGCTGGTGCTGGGCGCTGCCATAGGACCCGTTCTGGCTCCGCAGAGCCCGTATTTGCAGGATCTGGACCACCGTCTGGTCCCTCCGGGGGATGGGCATCTGCTGGGAACGGATGAGTTCGGTCGCGACATTCTCTCCCGGCTCTTGTACGGAACCCGCATTTCCCTGACGATAGGAATGGTATCGGTGGGCATCGGGCTCTTGGCCGGGGGGCTGCTGGGACTGGTGACCGGTTATCTGGGCGGTCGCGTGGACATGATCGGTATGCGCGTCGTGGATGTTCTTCTGGCGTTTCCGGGGATCCTGCTGGCCGTGGTGATCGTGGCGATCCTCGGGCCGAGCTTGACGAACGCCATGATCGCCGTGGGCATTGTGGGCGTTCCGCACTTCGCGCGACTTCTGAGGGGTGCGGTGCTGTCGGTCAAGTCCCAACCGTTTGTGGAAGCACAGGTGGCGATGGGAGTGCCACGAGGGCGGATCCTTTTTCGAACGATCCTGCCGCACTGCGTGGCGCCGCTGATGGTGCAGACGAGCCTGGGCCTGGCCTCCGCTATACTGGAGGCTGCGGGGCTTTCGTTCCTGGGTCTGGGAGCGCAACCCCCGACACCGGAGTGGGGGGCCATGCTCGGGCAGGGCCGGGATCTGGTGATTCACGCTCCCTGGGTGCTGGCCATGCCGGGCATCGCGATCCTCCTGTCGGTGCTTGGCTTCAATCTGGTGGGGGACGGGATCCGCGACGCCTTGGATCCTGCCCTTGAGGGCATCTTCGGCCCGGAGAGAGGGCGGGGGCTGTGGACGAAAGGGAGACAGTTGTGAGGAGCGGGAAGGTGGAGGGTCGAAAGAGCACATGGCTGCGGAGCGTGGCCGTGGTGGCGCTTCTCACCGGGGTGCCTTGCTCCACGCAGGCGGTGGAGGGCAGTGCTTCGGGGAGCGTGACCTCGGATGCGCTGGCGCACTATTCGCTGGGGATGTTCCTTGAGGGCGAAGGGGAGTTCCGCGAAGCGCTTCAGCAGTATCGGCTGGCGGCAGACGCGAATCCGGAGGCTCCGGAGATTCACACGGGAATGGCCCGGGTGCATCACGCGCTGGGAGAGGTGGAGGAAGCCGCACGGGAAGCGACTCTCGCTCTGGCAGAGGATCCCGCGAACCTGGACGCGCTGGAGGTGATGGCGGATGTCCATGCCGCCTCGGGAGATGCCAGGCGGGAGGCCGACGCTCTGGACGCGTTCCTCCAGGCGGATCCAAAGGACCTGCAGATGCGCATTCGCCGCGCGGGGGTACTGGAGCGCCTTGGAGACACGGAGGGGGCAGCGGAGGAGCTTCTGGAAGTCACCCGCGTCCGGCCGGGGCTGCCGCGGGTTCATTTCCGCCTGGGGATGTTGTACGACCGCCTGGACCGCGCCGGGGATGCGCAGGAACAGTTCCGCACGGTTCGGGAGCTTGCGCCGGGGTTGCCGGAAGAGATGCTTCGTGCCGGGATGGTCCGTGAGATTCGCGGGGAATTGCCCCAGGCGTCCATGAGCTATCGGGAGGCGCTGCTTCTCGCCCCGGACAGCCTGGAGATTCGGCGAAGGTACCTGCGCACGCTCTTTGTCCTGGGCGATGTGGAGAGCGGGATCGAGGAAGCCCGGACAATCCTCAGTGCGCACCCGGAAGATGTGGAGGTGCGGGAACAGCTCGGGCTGCTTCTCATTCAGGCGGGGGAAGGAGACCGGGCGGTGAATGAACTGGAGGAAGTGGCACGCCGGGCTCCGGAGCGGATGGAGACGAGGAAGCACCTCGGGCGGTGGTACATGGATCACGGGCGAAGCGAAGAGGCGCTGGCGCACTTTGAGACCGCGGTCGAACTGGACTCCACGTTCGCGGAGGGATGGTTGTATACCGGATTCCTGCGGTCGCGTCTTGGGAAGACCCGCGAAGCGGTCGCGGCATTCGGTCGTTCGGTGAAGCTGGACCCCGATCGCTCGGGCGCGCACTTGTTTCTCGGGCTGTGCTACAACGATCTGGCTGAATATGAAGCGGCGGAAGAGGCCCTCGATCGCTACCTGGAGCTGGAACCCGCGGATCCGGAGGGGCTCTTCGCACGGGGCGCGGCGCGGGAGAGGCTGGAGAAGCCCGAAGAGGCGGCGGCCGACCTGCGCGAAGTCATCCGGATCCGCCCTCAGGACACCGAGGCTATGAACTACCTGGGCTACATGTTTGCGGAACGGGGGATTCATCTCACGGAGGCAGTGCAGCTGCTGGAGGAAGCCGTTCGACTGAGCCCGGAGAATGCCTACTATCTGGACAGCCTGGCATGGGCTCACTTCCGGTCGGGGCGGCCCGAGGCCGCGCGGAATCTTCTCCTCCGTGCGTTGGAGAACTCGAGGGCGGAACCGGTCATTCTGGACCATCTGGGAGATGTCCTTTCCGCTCTGGGAGACGGGAAGGGGGCTCGGGAGGCCTGGGAGAAGGCTTGGGAACTGGATTCGACCCTCCCGGGGCTGGCTGAGAAGCGGGCCGCGGAGGGGGCAAAGAGGGATTCCACGGCCACGGGCCGGTGAGTGCTGGAACCTTTGGCTCTCAGGAGGGTTCAGCAGCCCGTGGAGGTGGTCGATGACCCTTGCGTTCAAACGAGTCCGGGTGGATGCCAACGAGGTGACCGTGGAGACACGCAGGCCGGA
This sequence comes from Gemmatimonadota bacterium, assembly GCA_030747075.1. Classification (NCBI taxonomy): domain Bacteria; kingdom Pseudomonadati; phylum Gemmatimonadota; species Gemmatimonadota bacterium. The sequence continues at coordinate 19,819 of JASLLL010000005.1, read as the reverse complement.
TGAAGATCTGATGCTGGACCTGAAGGAGGGCGACGAGTCCGCCTTCGGGGAACTGATGTGTCGGCATCGGGGGCGGATCGTCAACTTCCTGATTCGACTGATTGGCGACGCGGACCGCGCCGAGGACCTGGCGCAGGAAGTGTTCCTCAGAGTCTACCGCCACGCGGGGACCTACCGCGTGACGGCACGCTTTACGACATGGCTCTACACGATCGCGTCCAACCTCGGGAAGAACGAACTTCGGAACCGTGCCCGCCGGAGGAATGTCTCGATTGAGGATACGCCGAGGGAGCTGGGGCAGGCGGACTACGACTTTGGAACGCGCGAGGACTTTTTTGCGCCGGATCGCATTGCCGACTTGAATGAGCGGAGGCAGGCGGTCCGCAGTGCCATCGATTCGCTGCCGGGGCACTTTCGGATCATGCTCGTGATGAGAGACCTGGAAGGGTTCACCTACGAAGAGATATCCACCATGCTCAAGCTCCCCGTCGGCACCGTGAAGTCCCGAATCAACCGGGCGCGTCAGGAGTTCAAGCGGCGGATCGAGCCGCTTCTTTTTGCCACGCGTGGGAATGACCCCACCGTATTCTGGAAGGCGTCCCGCGTGAGGACTGCCGGATCCCCCCGCCCGGAACGAGGAGACATCACTTGAACTGCTCCCATGTACAGAACCTCTTTTCCCTGCGATGCGACCGGGCGCTTTCCGCGGAAGCCAGCCGCGAGCTGGACGGTCACCTCGCGGCGTGCTCACCCTGCTCTGCGGCGATGGAGGAGTTTCGCGCATCCCTTGCACTGCTGGAAGAACTCGGAACGGTAGAGGTCGCCGACGAGTTCAACGAAGCGGTTCTTTCAAAGCTGGACGGTCTGGCGGGTCCGGCGAGAGGACCGGCCCTGTGGAAGGTGCGTCTGCAGAGCTGGTGGTCGGATGTGGATCGGTCGCGCGCGATCTGGAGCGCTTCCCCCGCCATGGCCATGGGAGCCGTCCTTTTGCTGCTGGCCACCCATCCGTCGGGCGATTCCCTTCCTTCCGGTGGGCGTGCTCCGGGTGAGTCTGTCTCGCGCTTTGCCGTGAGTCCTGCCGAGGCTCCGGCGGAGGGAGTCGTGATGATGGAGTCTGACGCGCTGGCGCAGGGATCGGAGGAAGACTCCGAAGAGGATGTATTTGGCGAGATGCCCCTCCAGTTGCAGAAGCTCCTGGAGGAGTCCAGGGATCTCCGCCTTCCCACGGATGCGTCCCGCTATCGCGAGGCGCGTTACCGGTACCCGCTGCGCCGGATTCCGGAACAGGGAACCGCTCAGCAGGTGGCGGGTCGGAGTTCAGCCACCCCGGAGGCGAACGGCCATGCCGTCGCACCCACGATCCTTGCGTTCTAGGCAGCCTGCGGCGCGGGTTGCGCTTCTGGCGTTTGCGGTGAGCCTCGCGTTCGTCGTGAAGGCGGGGGCAAGCCAGACCGCTGGCGCAATCCCCGCAGACTGGGAGCGACGGGTCTTCCTCGTGATCGGGGAGCGAGAGGCCCCCCGAGTCCACTTGGACGCAGCCATGAAGAGCGCGGAAGTGCTTCGCGTATGCCGTCGGGTCGGATGCGCGACCTATGTGGGTGGCGGAAAGTACCTGCTGTCGACCTTCTCGGTGGTGGGCGCGGCCCAGGATGTGGAGATTCTGGACCATGCGGGCCGAATGTACTACGCACGCGTGGTCGGTCGGGATCCGCTGCTGGATGTCGTCCTGCTGGAGGTTCCGGAGGGACTGGAGAGCGTCCGGGATCTTCCGGATGTCGTGACGCGCACAGAGCGCACGCCCGGCGAACCCTGCCTTGTGATGGGAAACACGCAGGGGCGCAACTTCTCTGCGGCTCGCGGCATTCTTGGAGAGCCGGTGGCCATCTCGGCGGGCGGAATCCCCACACGGGTGGTGCGCGTCCGGGCGTCCATTCTCCCGGGAGACATGGGAGGCGCGGTCATCGATGCGCAAGGGCGCCTGCTTGGAATGGTCACGGGCGTGGCGCCTGCGATGCACCGGGGGCGCATCCTGCATCCCGGCCTGCGCGAGGGAGAGAAGTGCGTGGGATTCGTATTGCCTGCCGAAACCTGCCGTCGTGCCTGGGAGGATCTGCGGGAGTTCGGACGAGTCCGCCGCGGCTACCTGGGCGTGTTGCTCCCCGGGGAGGCTTCGGGCGAGGGCGGTGCGTGCATCCTGCGGGTGGTGGAGGGCGGCCCCGCGCATCGGGCGGGGCTGGCTCGCGGAGATGTGGTGATCCGGTTCGGGGATGTGGAAGTGGGCGGCCCGCGCGACCTCTGCGGCCTCGTGTGCGGATCGCGTCCGGGGGTTCCGATGGACATCGCCTTCCTGCGCCAGGGCGTGGAACACTTCGTCACGCTGGAGTTGGGAGAGGCCACTCGCGTTCCCCGAGTCGAGGCCGCCCCGGACTCTCTTGCGGAAGAGGCGGCACGCCGTCGGCCCATGGCCGCCGCGCGCGTTTCGCCTCGTTGACCCCTCTTCGTCTGCAGGCTAGCCTGTACCGGTGTGATTGCGTCCTGCCGATGCGGGGAGTTCCCAATGAAGGTGCCTCTTGCGATGATGCTGACCACTCTCTGCGCCCTGACGGGGTGTTCGGACGGCAAGCGCATCCCCGCAGTCGGTCCGGGCTACGAGATCATCGTCTTCTCCACGGAGAAGAGTCGCGCGCTGGGTGATCGCGTCGCGCGGGTTCTCTCGCGTGAGGTTCTCTACCTTCGCCGGGAACCGCTCTTCCAGACCGTCTCCGAGAGCTACGCCGATGTCTCCTTCTACCGAACACGCAAGATTCTGTTCGCGGTGGGGACACCGGAGGACGAGCCTCTCCGCGCCCTCCTGCGACAGGCGGGCGGAGAACCCGTACCCACCGCCTTTCCGGGGCTTTGGATTGTGACGGAACCCTTCTCCGCCGGGCAGATTCTGTTGGTCTATTCGGGGGAGGGTGCGGTGCTTCTTTCGCAACTGCAGGAAGAAGAAGACGCATTCGTCGAGAGGGTCGAAGAGGCTGCCTGCACGCTCCTTCACACGAACCTTTTCCGGGCCGGCGCGACTGCGGGTGCAAGAAGGGCCATGGTGGAGCGGTGGGGGTGGGGGGTTCGCCTGGCATCGGACTGGGTCGTGGACGATCGGTATGCGGAAGAGTCCTTCGTGCGAATCTGGAGGGACGCGCCGGTGTGCCAGATGTTCGTGTCGTGGGAGGAGGGACGCGTGGATCGCACGCCTCAAGAGTGGCTGGCTCGAAGGAGCCTTCTGGTGGATCGTTTCTATGAGGGGGACCAGGTGGTCGAGGGACGGTCGGTCGCCAGTCATGGGAAGATGCCGGGCGCACCGGACGGAGTCCGCCTGGAGGGGCTGTGGGAGAACGACCGGTATGTGATCGGGGGGCCGTTCGAGAGCTGGTCGTTCTGGTGCGCGGAGGATGACCGAACCTACCTGGTGGACCTGTGTGTCTACGCGCCGGATCGCGACAAGCGACCCCTCATGCGAACGCTGGAAGCGGTCGCGCAGTCGTTCCAGTGTGGATGTGTGCCGGAGCGCGTGAGCCGGAAGGGAGGGTCCTCTTGAACGAGAGCCGGCGAGTGGCGGTACCTCTTGGCGGGCGAACCTATGAGGTAGTCATCGGGCACGGGGAGTGCGTGGCGTGGCTGCGCGGTGCGGTGGAGGCCGCCGGGGCGGGAAGAGTCGCGCTGGTGTCGGACTCGGCGGTGCATGCGCTTCACGGGGAGATGCTCCAGGACGCGATCGGGGGCGAAGCCGTCCTCCGCGTGACGCTGTCATCCGGGGAGTCGTGCAAGACGCTGGCCGAAGCGGAGCGCGTCTGCGGGGAACTGGTGGACGGTGGGATGGACCGCGGGGACTTGATCCTCGGTTTTGGAGGAGGCGCGGCAACGGATCTGGCGGGCTTTGTTGCGGGCGTTCTTTTCCGCGGGATGAAGCACCTGCTCGTGCCCACGACTCTCCTCGCGCAGGTGGACGCTTCGGTGGGCGGAAAGACCGGCGTCAATCTACCTGGCGGGAAGAACCTGGTGGGGGTGTTCCATCAGCCGGGAGGTGTGGTCTGCGACACCCTCTTTCTGGAGACACTCCCCGAGAGAGAGTTCCGATCCGGGATGGCGGAGGTCGTGAAGACAGCCTGGCTGGGCGACGGGGAGTTGCTGGATCTTCTGGAGGCGAATCCACCGGCGCGCGCGCCACATCCGGGGCTTGAGGAGATCGTCGAGCGCTGCATCCGGGTGAAGGCCGCCGTCGTGGCCCGCGATGAACGGGAATCCGGACCCCGGGAAGTCCTCAACTTCGGCCACACGCTGGGGCACGCGATTGAAACGGAGGCCCGGGGACGACTGCTGCATGGCGAGGCCGTGTCGCTGGGGCTGGTGGCAGCGCTCTATCTCTCGGTGGAAACGGGAAGATGCGCATCGCGGGACCTGGATCGGATGGTGTCACTTCTGGCACGGCTCGGGCTTCCGGTTCGCGATGAGAGACTGGATTCGAAGGCCGTCGTGGCCCGGACTCGTGTCGACAAGAAGCGCAGGGGCGGTAGAGATCGCTACCAGTTGACAGCGGGAGTGCAGGCCGTTAGCGTCGCTGAGAATCTCCCGGATGGGGCCGCTGAGGCGGCCGTTGAGTTCCTTCGAAGCCGCTGAGGTGGACCACTTGCGTCCCGTACCGCCCATTCTCCCGGGACTCAACCGGGCCTTGCCGGATCTTGAGTCTTCGCTTGCGGAGGATTCGTCGGCGAGAAATGTCGTCAAGGTGGCCGAGGCCAACTGGATGAGCGGTCGGCTGGAGCGGGCGATGGAACTGCTGGAAGAGCTGGTGAGCGGCAACGCGGACACCATCTCCGGGCGAGTTCTTCTCGGTTGGTGTTACGACGAGGCCGGGCGGGGAGAAGACCGCCGCCGCATCCATGAAGAAGCACTTGCGCTGGATCCGGACAACGCCCGGCTCGTGTCGGAGCCCGGTTCCGGTCGGGCCAGGTGCGTTGCCCCCTCGCCGAGCGGTCGAACCGAGGCGGAGGCGGAGCCCGAAGCGGCACTGACGGAGAAAGAGTTGGAAGACGCTCTGCCGACTCCGCTCTATTCCGGGACGCTCGCGGGGATACTGGAGCGACAGGGCTTTGACGGAAAGGCGCTGGAGATCTACGAAGCGGTGGTCCGGGAGTACCCGGATCGGGAAGATCTTCGGATGCGCATCCAGGAGCTGCGCTCCAGGGACACGGCGGAGGGAGAGCCCTCGTGACGGAGCAGCCCCGCCGACGCATCCTCGTCGTTCATGGCGCCAACCTGGAGTTGTTGGGAAAGCGCGAACCTTCCGTCTACGGTAGTGTGACCCTGGCTGAGATTCGAACGGCAATGGAGTCGGGAGCGGCGCGGCGCGAGGTCGACTTGGAGTGGTTCAGCTCCAATCATGAAGGTGAGATCGTGGATGCTCTGGGTGGAGCCTTGGGGAAGGTGGATGGGGTCGTGATCAATCCGGGGGGGTACACCCATACCTCGGTGGCCATTCGTGATGCGCTTCTCGCGCTGAGCGTCCCGGTCGTAGAGGTCCACATCAGCAACATCCATGCGCGAGAGGACTTCCGTCGTGAATCGCTGATCTCCGATGTGGTGACGGGCACGATATCCGGACTGGGCGCGGGTGGGGCCTGCTATGCCCTGGATGCGCTGGTGGACCTGCTGGAGGGGGCTTCGCTCCCCACGATCGCCCCGGGTGGGCGGGAGAGCCGATGACAACGACCAATGACTTTCGTAACGGTATGACGGTGGTGATGAACGGCAATCTCATGATTGTCGTGGAGTTCCTGCATGTGAAGCCCGGCAAGGGCGGCGCGTTCGTCCGCTCGAAACTCAAGAATGTGCGCACGGGTGCGGTCGTCGAAAAGACCTGGCGGGCGGGAGAGAAGGTCGAGGAGATTCGTCTGGACCGGAAGGCCCTGCAGTTTCTGTATCGCGAGGGGAACCTGCTCCATGTGATGGATCAGGAGACTTTTGAGCAGATGGCTCTGGATGTGGCTCTTCTGGGTGAGTCGGCGCAGTTTCTGAGCGAGAATGAGATTGTCACGGTGCTCCTGCGGGACGGAAGTGCGGTGACGGCGGAAGTTCCGAACTTCGTGGAACTCGAAGTCACCGAGACGGATCCCGGCGTGCGCGGTGACACCGCGCAGGGCGGCGCCAAACCGGCTAAGCTGGAGACCGGTGCGGTCGTGAATGTGCCTCTCTTCATCGAAGTGGGAGATCGCCTGAAAGTCGACACACGCAATCGGAGCTATGTGGAGAGAGTCAAGGGCTGAGGTCGCCGACAATGAACGCAGGCATCGACAAGGAACGGTGAAGATGGATGAGGGCAGACTCAAGCGGTTGATCCGCATGGTCGAAGAAAGTGACATCGACGAACTGGAGGTCGAGAGACCCTTCGGGCGGGTCAGGATCACTCGCCGGAACGCTCCGGCTGCTCCGGTACAGGCGGCCTCCGCCCCTGCGACGGTGGCGACCGTGACCGCTCCCGTCGCCGAGGAGGTGGACGCTCCGCCGGAGGCGAATCCGGACGCCGGACTCCTTCGGATTGTGGCACCGATGGTGGGCACCTACTACGAAGCCCCCGCGCCGGGCGCGAAGGCGTATGTCGCGCCGGGTGACATGGTGTCCGTCGGGCAGGTGGTCTGCATTGTGGAGGCCATGAAACTGATGAACGAGATCCAGTCCGAGGTGTCCGGACGGGTCGAGCGAATCTGCGTGGAGAATGGACAACCGGTGGAGTTCGGACAGGAGATCTTCCTGGTTTCACCGGCCTGATCCGTCCTCCCGCAGGCATCTGCGGGAGGACGGAATGGAACTCCGCAAAGTTCTGGAAGAGATGATGCGGCGCAATGCGTCGGACCTGCATATCTTTGCGGGATTCCCACCGACATTCAGAATCGACGGGTGCCTGCAGCCTATGGACGACGCGGCATTGACGCCGGAGGCCATGGTCGAACTGGCCGACTGCGTGCTGAGCGTCGAGCAGCGTGCTGAGTTTGAAGAGACTCAGGAGATCGACTTCGGGTTCGGCGTTCCAGGCCTCGGGCGGTTCCGCGCCAATGTCAGCAGGCAGCGCGGAACTCTGGCGATGGTCTTTCGATTTGTCCCGTTTGATGTTCCTACGCCGGAGGACTTGTTGCTTCCGGATGCGATTCCGGGCATTGCGCGAAGTTCGAGCGGATTGGTGCTGGTCACGGGCGCAACCGGTTCAGGGAAGTCGACGACGCTGGCGTCGATGATCCAGGTGGTGAATCATGAGCGCAACGCGAAGATCGTGACGGTGGAGGACCCCATCGAGTTTCTGCATTCGCGCGGGCGGGGGCTGGTCGCGCAGCGCGAGGTGGGGACCGACACGAAGTCCTTTGCGGCGGCGCTTCGGCACGCGCTCCGGCAGGACCCCGATGTCATCATGGTCGGGGAGATCCGGGATCGCGAGACGATGGAACTCGCGATCACTGCCGCCAACACGGGGCACCTCGTGCTCTCGACTCTCCATACGCCGGACGCAGCGCGAACAATCGAGCGGGTGGTCTCCTTCTTCCCGACGCATCAGCACCGCGAAATCCGCCTTCTCACGGCTTCCTGTCTGAACGCGATTGTCTCCCTGCGGCTGATTCCCCGATCGGAGGGGAAGGGAAGGGTTCCGGCAGTGGAAGTCATGCTATGCACGCCGGCGATTCAGGAGTATATCATCGACCCGGAAAAGACCTGCGCCATCCGGCAGGCTATTCGGGAGGGGTGTCACCAGTACGGGATGCAGACCTTTGACCAGTCGTTGATGCGGCTGCTCAAGGAGGAGGTGATCTCGTACGAGGACGCGCTGGCACATGCGACGAGTCCGGACGAGTTTGCTCTCAAGGCACGCGGCATTGAGGGTTCCTCGGGCGGAGCGTGGGACATGTTCGAAAGCGGTCCGGGAGAGAAGATCCCCTCCTGATGTCTGTCTGCGGCGCACAACCCGGGACGGTGCTCTGCAATGATTCGAAAGATCCTCGTGGCGAACCGGGGAGAGATTGCGGTCCGGATTGTCCGCGCTTGTCGTGAGCTCGACATTGCGACGGTGGCGGTGCATTCGGAAGCGGATCAGGACGCGCTCCATGTACGCCTTGCGGACGAAGATGTCTGCATCGGTCCGCCGTCTGCGCAGGAGAGCTATCTGAATGTCCCGCGCATCTTGAGTGCTGCGGAGATCACCGACTGTGACGCGATCCACCCGGGGTACGGGTTTCTTGCGGAGAACGCGCGTTTCGCGGAGATCTGTGCGTCCTGCGGACTTACATTTATCGGGCCCTCTCCCGAGGTCATGCGCGCCCTCGGAGACAAAGCACTCGCACGCGAGACGATGGCCGCTGCGGGTGTTCCGGTGCTCCCGGGTTCCGATGGGGTTCTTCCTGATGTGGAAGCCGCACTGCGTGCCGCCGACGAGATCGGCCTCCCGATCATCCTGAAGGCGTCGGCGGGTGGCGGCGGCCGAGGGATGCGTCGGGTATACGAGAGGGACCAGGTGGAGTCGGCGTTCGTGTCCGCTTCCACAGAGTCGCAGGCGGCTTTCGGGAACGGAGACATGTATGCGGAGAAGCTGGCCGTGGACCCGCGCCATGTAGAGGTGCAGATTCTCGGCGACACACACGGGAATGTCGTCCATCTGTATGAACGGGAGTGTTCCATTCAGCGTCGACACCAGAAGCTCATTGAAGAGGGCCCCAGCCCGGCAGTGAGTGAGGAGACTCGTCAGCGGTTGTGCCAGGCTGCTGCAGACGGTGGGCGCAAGGTGGGCTATGCAGGCGCCGGGACCGTCGAGTTCCTCGTGGATGCGGAGGGCGGGTTCTACTTCATGGAGATGAACGCGAGAATCCAGGTGGAGCATCCCGTGACGGAGCTGATCACGGGGCGGGATCTCATCAAGGAGAGCATCCTTGTGGCCGGAGGGGAACCGCTCTCGTTCACGCAGGATGAGGTGCGCGTGGAAGGGCACGCCATCGAGTGTCGCGTGAACGCGGAGGACCCGGCGAGGGACTTCACACCCTGTCCGGGACATGTAGAGCACCTGCACCTTCCCGGAGGCCCGGGAATCCGAGTGGATACTCACATGGACTCCGGCGCGGACATTCCGCCCTATTATGATTCACTGGTGGCCAAAGTGCTGGCTCATGGGAGAGACCGCGCCGAAGCCATCGCGCGGATGAAGCGTGCTCTGGATGAGTTCTCGCTGGAGGGAGTGAAGACGACCGTCCCTCTTTTGGCCGAGATTCTGGAGGAGGACGCTTTCGTGCAGGGATGCTACGATACCGGCTTCCTGGATCGGCGGCAGTCCGCAGAGTAGGGCGGTCGGCGACAGCCGGGATCCGTCTTGCGCGTGGCGCTCCGGCGACTCGGGGCGTTCAAAGAGTCATCACTGGTTTCTCATTCTCCTCCGTCCCGGGTGGTCCGCATGGGTGGAAAGTCCCGAAGAAGAAAGCGCTCCGGAAGACCGCGTCTTCTCGCGGGGCTGTGCCTGCTGGTCGTCGCGCTGATGCTGGCCGTGGCCCTCGTCGCGTACATCCAGAATGGGAACTGGCGCGTCGATTCGGGAGAACTCGCGCGCGAGATGGGTCGGATCAACCACTTTGCGGCCTCGCGTGCCATCGCCTTGCTGGGCGCGCTGGGAGCGTGGTTGCTTCCGCTGGGCGCCGGGGCCGTGGGCGTTCGCCTCCTTGCGGGAAGATCGCTCCCCGGCGTGGACGGGAAGTTCGCGGCAAAAGTGGCGGGTGCGGTCGTGCTTGCAGCCACATTCATCGCGCTTCCCGGGGAGAGCACCGAGGGGGTTCGCGGGTTTCTCGCGGGCTGGGTGGGCACCCGCACTGCCTGGGTGCTGGAGGAGTTCTTCGGAAGGGTGGGTGCCACCATTCTTCTGGTGGGCGCGTCGGTGGTGCTTGTTGTGGTGTCGGGAGTACGCCGCATTCCCGGGATGGAATACTTGCAGCGTCTGGGGAGTGTCTTCGCGACATGGACCGCCCGGGTGCCTTCGAAGAGTGCGGGTTTGTGGAAGAGTGCAGCCTTGAGCGTACGGTCTCTGTTCGCGCAGGATAGTTCGAAAAGGCTGAAGGCCAGGCGCGGAACCATCACCACCCCACCGGAGGAGTCGGGAGTCTGCGGTGGAGCGGTCGCCGGGTCGGAAGAGGAACCGGGACCGGGTGAGCGGGAAATCCCCGTGGTGCGCCCCGCCCCGGCAAAGGACCCCGGCTCGGGGCCGGACTTGCCCACGACGGATGAACAGCGCGAAGGCGCACCGGTGGAAGTGCTTCCTTCACGGGGAGAGCCCACCCCGCCCAGGCCTGCGCCGGCAGCGGAGTCGGATCGTTCCGCGGATTCAGAACTGCAGTCTCTGGCAGGGTCGGTCATCACTCCGGAAGGCATGGCGCCATACGCCCCACCGCCTCTTCACTTTCTTGCGGAGGATGAAGAAAACGCGGAGGTCGGTCCGGACGCCGGGGTCTTCCGTGAACGGGCCGGTGTGCTGGAGACCACGCTTCGCGACTTCGGCATCAAGGGAAAGGTGACGCAGGTATTCCCCGGCCCCGTCATCACGCGTTACGAGGTGGAACCTGCTCCGGGGCAGAAAGTGTCCGCCATCGCGGGGCTTTCGGATGATCTCGCGCTGGCGATGCGGGCTTCACAGATCCGCATTCAGGCTCCCATTCCCGGGAAGGGTGCCGTGGGGATCGAGATCCCCAACGACGTACCCGTCACAGTGCGGCTTCGGCCGCTGCTGGAGTCGAAGGAGTTCACGGAGAGCCGTTCGAAGCTGACCATTGCGTTGGGCCGCACCATTTCCGGGGATCCGTATTGCGTGCCGCTGGATGCCATGCCGCATGTGCTGGTTGCGGGAGCGACCGGGTCCGGGAAGTCCGTCTGCATCAACACCATCATTATGTCCATCATCTATCAGGCGGGTCCGGAGCGGGTGCGGTTTGTGATGGTGGACCCGAAGATGCTGGAACTGCAGACCTATGTCGGCCTCCCGCACCTGATCCCGCCTGTCGTGACTCAGGCGAAGGAAGCCGTCAAGATCCTCAAGTGGGCTGTCGGAGAGATGCAGGCTCGCTATCGGATGCTTGCGCATGTAGGCGTGCGAGGGATTGGCGACTACAACTCCCGGCAGGAGCAGGAGGGTGCGCCCACGCTCCCCTTCCTGGTGATTGTGGTGGATGAACTTGCGGACCTCATGTTGTCGAATGTGAAGGGGGACATCGAGACTTCGATCGCGCGCCTTGCGCAAATGGGCCGGGCCGTAGGCATCCATCTCGTGCTCGCCACGCAGCGGCCCTCGGTGGATGTCATCACCGGCGTGATCAAGGCCAACTTCCCCTCGCGAGTTGCGTTCCAGGTTCCCACGGGTACCGATTCACGCACCATCCTGGACGGAGTGGGTGCGGAGCGGCTTCTGGGTAAGGGCGACATGCTCTACCTCGGAGTGGGAATGCCGGATGCTGTCCGGGTGCACGGGTCATTTGTCTCTACCGAAGAGGCGGTCGATGTCGTGGAGTGGTTGAAGACGCATTCCCCCAGCGTAGAGGAAGACGCTGTCGAGGAGAGTCCCATCGCCGGGGGGGACGACCTCTTCCCCATGGAAAGGGAAGACGATCTCTTCGAAGAAGCGGCGCGGATTCTGGTGGCTCATCAGCAGGGGTCGATTTCGCTTCTTCAGAGGCGGCTGAAGGTGGGCTATGCACGCGCTGCCCGTCTTGTGGACATGATGGAAGAGGCTGGCATCGTGGGGCCTTTCACGGGAAGCAAAGCGCGCGAGATTCTGGTTCCGACGGTGGAGGATCTGGACAAACTCCTGAGCGCCAGGTCGCAGGGCTCCCCGGGCGGCGTTGCCGGATCATGACGCGCGCGACCGCACGGTGCGTTCTGGTTCTCGTGGACGGAACAGCGCTGGCGTACCGCTCTCACTTCGCCTTTGCGAAGAACCCGCTGACCACTGCGGATGGCACCGTGACGAGCGCAGTCTACGGGTTCATCACCGGACTGCGGCGCATGAAGGAGGCACTGTCTCCGGACGAGCTGGTGGTGGTGTTCGATCCTCGCGGCCCGACCTTTCGCCACAGGCTCTCCGCTGACTACAAGGCGACGCGGGAGCGCATGCCTGACGATCTGCGCGACCAGTTCCCGAGAATCCGGGAGTACCTGCGCCTGTCCGGCGTGGAACAAGTGACCATGGACGGGTACGAAGCGGACGATGTGCTGGCCGCGTTGGCGCGAAGAGCCGCGGCCTCCGACAAGGAGGTGCGCATTGTCTCCGGTGACAAGGATCTGTTGCAGGAAGTGGGTGAAGGCGTCCGCGTCGTGATCATGGGCAGGGGTGCGGATCGCCCGCGCACGCTGGACGAGGGCGGAGTGCTGGAGGCAATGGGTGTGCGCCCGGAACAGATTGTGGACTACCTGTCGCTGGTCGGTGACTCCTCCGACAATGTCGCCGGAGTGCGCGGCGTGGGCAAGAAGACTGCGGTGCGCCTCCTGGCGGAGCACGGCACACTGGACGCGATCTTGGACCACGCGGCCGACATGAAGGCGAGCAAACTCCGCGAGAACCTGATCGCCGACCGGGAGATTGCGCTGGCTGCGCGGGAACTGGTTCGTCTCCATGGAGAAATCGAGCCGGCGGATTCGGACTACGATCACGGGGCGGCAAACCCGGAAGCACTGGACGAGTTCCTGCGGCTGATGGAGTTCCATTCGTTGCGGCAAGAGCTTTCCGCTCCCGTGGTGGCCGGTCGCAGCGATTACCGGATCGTGGATACCGCCCGGGCCCTGCAGGAGGCAGCCCGCGCTCTCCGTGAAGCGGGCCGCTTTGCCTTCGACACGGAAACGACTTCGAAGCGGCCAATGCTGGCCCGCCTGGTGGGGCTCTCGTTCGCGTCGTCGGACGGGGAGGCCTGGTATGTGCCCGTCGGCCATGCGCAGGGTGGCGGCGTGCCGTGGGAGACCGCCAGGGGGATTCTGGCCCCCATCCTGGAAGACGCGGAGATTCCCAAGTGGGGTCAGAATGTGAAGTACGACACGCTGGTGCTCAAACGGCATGGAGTTCAGGTGCGCGGGGTGGACTTCGATACGATGCTGGCATCGTATGTCGAGGATCCGTCCCGGCGGTCCCACTCATTGGACGAACTGGCGGATCGTCTCCTGTCGATGCGCAAGATCCCGATCGAAGAAGTACTCGGGAAGGGCAAGTCCGCGGTGTCCATGGCGGACGCGCCCGTGGAGAAGGTGGCGCGCTATGCCGCCGAGGATGCGGATGTGACCTTCCGGCTGCGAGCGGTTCTGGAGCCGGGACTGAACGCGGCCGGGCAAACGGAGCTGCTTCGCGACATTGAGATGCCACTGGCTGGCGTACTCGCCGACATGGAAGAGGCGGGGATCCGTCTTGATACGGACTTTCTCGTCGACCTCTCCGGAAAGATGCACCGCGAGCTGGAAGCACTGGTTTCGGAGATCCGGGAGACCGCCGGGCCGGACTTCAATCCGGGCAGTCCGAAGCAGGTGGGAGTGCTGCTCTTCGAGAAGCTGGGACTGCCGACGGGAAAGAAGACGAAGACCGGCTTCTCCACCAACGCGAGCGTGCTGGAGATGCTGCGCGATCAGCACCCCATCCCCGGGCTTCTGCTGAGGCACCGGGAACTGGCGAAGCTCAAGTCCACCTATGTGGATTCCCTCCCCGGGCTGGTGCATCCGGAGACAGGGCGTCTGCACACCAGCTTCAATCAGGCGGTGACGGTGACGGGACGGCTGTCTTCATCGAATCCGAACCTGCAGAATGTGCCGGTTCGGACGAAAGAAGGCCGCTCGATCCGGCGCGCGTTCGTTCCACTGGACTCGGAGAGTGTCCTTCTCTCCGCGGACTATTCGCAGATTGAGCTGCGCATCCTGGCACACATGGCTCAAGACGACACGCTGATCCAGGCGTTCCGCGAGGGCCGTGACATTCACCGCGCCACGGCCGCGCTTGTGTTCGATGTGCCGGAAGAGGAGGTCACCGGCGAACAGCGGGGGAGAGCGAAGACCATCAACTTTGGTGTGCTCTACGGGATGGGCGCCGGCAATCTCGCGGGTCAGCTGGGCATTGCCCGAAAGGAAGCGGGCGGCTTCATCAAGGCGTACTTCCAACGCTATCCGGGAGTGGACGCGTTCATCCGGGAAGCTCGCGAGCGAGCGCGCCAGGACCTCTTCGTGGAGACGCTGAGTGGGCGGCGGCGACCTGTGCCCGAGATCGCGTCGTCGGATCCGCGTCTGCGCTCCTTCGGCGAGAGGATTGCGGTGAACACGCCCATTCAGGGGACGGCAGCGGACATCATGAAGATCGCAATGGTGCGCGTCGCGACGGGGATCCGTGAGGCGGGACTGCGCTCTCGCATTCTCCTGACCGTGCATGATGAACTGGTGTTCAATGTTCCACGGGACGAAGTGGACGCGCTTTGCAAGGTGGCGATCCCGGCCATGGAGGGTGCCATGGAGCTGGAGGTTCCACTGCTTGTGGAAACGGGGCACGGACAGAACTGGAGCGAGGCACACTAGCATGGGCACCGGAGATCGGATGTGCGTCGTGGGCGTTACCGGTGGCATCGGGGCGGGGAAGAGCACCGTCGCGGCGCTTCTCGCGGCGCGTGGTGCGCGCGTACTGGATGCGGACGAGATCGTGCGCGAGCTCTATGCGGGCGGAGAGGTCTGCGAGCGCGTCCTGGCACGCTTCGGCCCGGAGGTGATGGCGGGGGACGGTTCGGTCGATCGGGCCCGCCTGGCCGCAAGGGTGTTTCCGGATGAGGAGAGTCGGCGTGTGCTGGAGGAGATCGTGCACCCGGTAGTGCGGGGCGTGGTGGAAGAATCGCTTGCGGAATGGCGTGCGGCCGGTTTCGCGGGTCTTGCGGTCGTGGACGCCGCACTCCTTGTGGAAGCGAGGCCACCCTACCCGGTGGACTTCCTGCTTGTGGTGGAGGCCGAGGCTTCGATCCGTCTCCAACGACTGGAAGACCGGGGAATGAGCAGGGCGGAGGCTCTTCAGAGAATGGAAGCGCAGGCGGAGGACGCCGAGCGCGCGTCCCGGGCGGATCATGTGCTTGCAAACCACGGGTCCGTGGAGGATCTTGCCGCAGGAGTGGAAGAGTTTCTACGAAAGCTGAGGCGCGACGAAAAGGCCATTTGAGACTAGTATCCCGCGCGGTTGCAGACGGTGAGAGCAGATCCGGAGGGAGGATCAGGAATGCACGACGATCTGGGGAAGACGCTGGAAGGGTTTCAGAAACGAATCGCCGACCTTCGGGGGTTTCTTTGACCTCCCCACGCGGGAGAAGAGGATTGCCAAACTGGAGGAGCAGACTTCGGCGGAGGGATTCTGGAACGACTCCGCCAAGGCGCAGCGGCTTCTTCGAGAGATGAAGCGCGAACGCAACTGGGTGGAGCAGTTGACCTCAGTGGCGTCGCGGTGCGAGGAGTTGGAACTTCTTCTGGAGATGGCAAGAGAAGAAGCGGATCAGGACTCCGAGAGAGAAGCGGCCGAAGGCGCGGTGGCGCTCGAGGAAGATCTCAAGGCGCTGGAAGTCCGCAGTCTCTTCCGGGACGAGGACGATCGAAGAGATGGCATCCTGACCGTCCATCCCGGTGCGGGTGGTGTGGACAGCCAGGACTGGGCTGAGATGCTCTTCCGGATGTATCTGCGCTGGGCAGAGCGAAGGGGATTCGAGGTGGAAATCGTGGATCAGTCGCCCGGGGAAGAAGCAGGGCTAAAGAGCGCTTCGGCCATCATCCGCGGAGATTATGCATTTGGTTACATGAAGGTGGAAAGAGGCGTGCATCGACTGGTGAGGATCTCGCCCTTCGATGCGCAGAGCCGTCGGCATACCTCGTTCGCCTCGGTGTATGTCTATCCCGAGGCCGACGAAGAAGTAGCGGTGGAGATCAACGATCAGGATCTGAAGTGGGACACCTACCGCGCCAGCGGTGCGGGCGGGCAGCATGTGAACAAGACCGATTCCGCGGTCCGCATCACGCATCTTCCCACGAACACCGTGGTGACTTGCCAGGCGGAGCGTTCCCAGCACCGGAATCGCGAGATGGCGATGCATATTCTCAAGTCACGCCTGTATGCGCTGGCGAAGGAAGAGGACGATCGAAAGCGCCGGGAAATCGAAGACGCCAAGGGTGAGATTTCGTGGGGCAATCAGATTCGGTCCTATGTGTTTCAGCCGTATACGATGGTGAAGGACCATCGGCTGAAGGTGGAGACCGGCAATGTTCAGGCGGTCATGAACGGAGATATTGATATGTTCATTGAGGCGGCACTTCTGCAGGGAGTCGGGACTGGAGTGGCGGCCGGGGAGCAGGAGGGTCACTCATGACCGATGCGCCGGGAGCCGCGCCAATGAGTTCCGAAAGCGATCAGGTGCTTGCGCGCCTTGACAAGCGGCGCCGTCTCGAAGAAGCGGGCGTGGACCCTTATCCCGGTGGATATGACATCACGCACACTTCCACGCAGGCGGTGAGTGCGTTTGAAGCGGAAGGAGAAGGGGTTCCCGTGCGGATCGCGGGGCGGGTGATGTCGCGCCGAAAGATGGGCAAGGCCACCTTCCTGCACTTGCAGGACCGGGACGGGCGCATTCAGGCGTACTGTCGAAAGGACGCGGTAGGCGAGGAGCCTTATGCGCTGATGAGCCTGCTCGACATTGGGGACTTCGCCGGAATCGCCGGGACGATGTTTCGCACGCGTACCGGAGAGGCCACCGTTCAGGTGGAAAGCTGGCGCTTCCTTGCAAAGGCACAAAGGCCGCTGCCGGAGAAGTGGCATGGTGTCCGGGACAAGGAGATACGGTTCCGTCAGCGATACCTGGATCTTGCCATGAACGAAGAGGCACGCGTCGTCTTTCGGGCGCGCTCACGAATGATCTCGGCCATGCGGCGTGTGCTGGACGCGAAGGACTTTCTGGAAGTGGAGACGCCGGTACTCCAGCCGCTCTATGGCGGAGCCAATGCACGGCCGTTCCGGACGGAGCACAACGCGCTGGGCGTCACGCTGTACCTGCGAATCGCGGATGAACTCTATCTGAAGCGATGTCTCGTGGGCGGGTTGGACCGCGTCTATGAGTTTGGCAAGGACTTCCGAAACGAAGGCATGGACCGCACACACCAGCCCGAGTTTACGCAACTGGAAGCGTATCAGGCTTATGGGAACTACGAGGACGGGATGTCGCTGGTGGAAGAACTCGTGGCGGCCGGAGCCGAGGCCGCGTGTGGAAGTACCGTGGTGGAATGGGGCGGTCGCACGCTGGACTTCGGGAGGCCGTGGGAGCGCGTGTCGTATCTGACCATTCTCTCGGAGGCGGCAGGGCGGGATCTCTCCTCGCTGGAGGAAGGGCCGATCCGGGAAGCCTGCCAGGCGCACGGAATCGAGTATGAGGGAGACCCTACCGCCGCGGTGATGCTGGACGACCTCTTCTCCCGGATTGTGCAGCCTGAACTGCTGGATCCGACCTTTGTGATCGATCACCCGAAGCTCATGTCGCCTCTGGCGAAGGGGAAGCCGGGTTCGCCGCATCTGGTGGAACGATACGAACCCATTGTGTGCGGGATGGAGGTCGGGAACGGTTTCTCTGAGCTGAACGACCCTCAGGAGCAGCGCGCCCGGTTTGAGGATCAACTGAAGCGCGCCCGACGCGATGAGGACACGATGGTGCTCGACGAGCCGTTCCTATGCGCGCTGGAACACGGGATGCCACCGGCCTCCGGGCTGGGCCTGGGCATTGATCGGCTGGCCATGATTCTCTCCGGGGCGGACCAGATTCGAGAGGTCATTCTTTTCCCGCAGATGCGTCCGGAGAAGGGGGAAGAATGAGCGTCGAGTGGTTCGTCGCGTCGCGATATCTTCGTGCCCGGGGGCGGTCACGGTTTCGCTCGCTGATCAGCCTCCTTGCGGTGGGCGGCGTGGTCGTGGGGGTGGCTTCGGCTATTGTGGTCCTCGGGGTGATGAACGGCTTCAGCAAGGAAGTGCGCGGACGAATCGTAGGAACCAATGCTCATGTCGTGCTGCTGGATCCGGAGGAGCGGGGAATCGAGTCGCCGGAAGTCGTGGTCTCTGCGGTGGAGGAGGTAGAGGGAGTGGTCGCGGCGGTTCCTTTCGTGTACGGAAAGGTGATGATCTCGACGGCCAGAGAGGCCGAAGGCGCGGTCCTTCGCGGGATGGATCGCGCGGCGGAGAGCCTCGTGACGGAAGTGCCGGGCAGCATTTTCCCCGAGAACGCGGAACTCGGGCGACGAGCGGAAACCGACCTGGACGAACTTCCGGGAATCGTTCTGGGAGTGGGTCTTGCGGCCTCCTTGCGTGCCGGAATCGGCGAGACCGTCTCGGTCATGGTGCCGACCGTTCGCAGGCGCGGGATTCCGCGGATGCGCTCATTTGTGGTCACCGGTCTCTTCGAGTCCGGAATGCACGAATACGACTCAGCCCTGGCGCTCACCTCCATTGAGAGCGCGGCGGAAGCGCTGGACTCGGCGGGCCGCGCGACCGGAATCCTCGTGCGTGTGACCGACATGGACGACGCGCCGGCAATCGGCGAGCGCATTGTCTCGGAGATTGCCGACCCGCCACTCTGGGCGAACGACTGGATCCGGCAGAACCGCCAGCTCTTCCTGTGGATGCGGATCGAGAAGATCGTCGGATATCTGCTGTTCGGTGTGATCCTCGTGGTGGCGTCCTTTCTGATTGCGTCCACCCTCATCATGATCGTGCTGGAGAAGACACGGGAGATCGGCGTTCTCATGGCGGTCGGCATGGCGCGGCGGTCCATCCGTCGTCTGTTCGTTCTCGAAGGAGCGGCCATCGGCGGGACAGGGACGGTTCTGGGCTGCCTGACCGGTTGGCTGGCTTGCGCGGGGCTGGACCGGTACCGCCTCACGCTTCCGGGCGATGTGTACTTCATCGAGACGCTTCCGGTGGAGCTTTGGTGGGGTGATCTCGTGATCGTCGCGATGCTGGCATTTGCGGTTTCGGTGCTTTCTGCTCTCTACCCGTCGTGGCGGGCCTCCCGACTCGTTCCGGCGGAGGCGATCCGTTATGAGTAGCGCTGCAATGGTCATGGAGGCGCGTGGTGTCAGGCGAAACTTCGCCTCGGGCGAGGGGATGCTGCGTGTCCTGCGGGGAGTGGACCTGCGCGTTCGGCCTGCGGAGATTGTCGCGGTGGTCGGGCCATCGGGTTCAGGCAAGAGCACACTCCTGCACGCGCTCGGTGGGCTGGATCGACCGGACGAAGGCGAGGTTCGCCTGGATGGACAGTCTCTGTGGGACATGGCCGAGCCGGATCTTGCCGCGATACGAAATCGCCGGATCGGTTTCGTCTTTCAGTTTCACCACCTGCTTCCGGATTTCTCCGCTCGGGAGAATGTGTCGTTGCCTTGCAGGATTGCCGGCATGCGCGCGGGTGAAGCCGCCTCGCGCGCGAGCGAACTCCTGGAGGCCGTCGGCCTTTCGGACCGTGCGGACCACAGGCCGGCGGAACTCTCCGGGGGTGAGCAGCAGCGGGTCTCCATGGCCCGCGCGCTGGCCAACCACCCGACGATTGTGTTGGCGGACGAGCCCTCCGGGAATCTGGATGTCTCGACGCGCCGGGAGCTTCATGCGCTGGTAGATCAACTGCGGGCGGACCACGGGCAAGCATTCGTCGTCGCTACCCACGATGCGGAACTGGCCCAACATGCCGACCGTGTTCTGAAGATGGAAAGCGGAACGCTGCACGAGGTCGCGCAGGACCAACTCCACGCAGGC